>NZ_JADBRA010000010.1:0-179236 GCF_014896205.1 Enterobacter cloacae complex sp. I2 | reverse complement strand
ACATATATGTAGACAAGAAAAGTATAAAGATCTCTAAGCTTTCTCATAAGTTAATAGCTGCATAGCCTATGAATAAAATGCGCACCATCAGGTGCGCATTGTAATAGCACATCTAATAAAGCTACTGGTGTAGCACTGAATGACACTGCATATATAACTCTGCATACTCAAAATAATAAGCATTATAAAGAGATATACGTCAACACTAAGTCAAAGCATTTTCCATATGTACATAATACACCCACCGCCAGGAAGACGCGCAATGATGATTTAGCACATAAAATACAGTGTACCGTCATGTAGATATTGATAAGTTTACTATTTTAAGACACGCGACATTTCGGGCAAGTTGGTTAATTCAATTAGGGGTTCCGTTATCCGTTCTCCAGGAGAGGGTGGATGAAAAGCATCGAAATGGTCCGTCGTTATGCTCATATGGCACCGAACCATTTAAGCGAACACGCACGAAAAATTGATGCCATTTTTGGCAACCATGACACAAATACGACACAAGGAGAAAATCAGGCTGGTTTGAAACTGGCGTAAGTGCCTGTTTCTAAATGGCACGCCCTGTAGGATTCGAACCTACGACCTACGGCTTAGAAGGCCGTTGCTCTATCCAACTGAGCTAAGGGCGCACGGAGAAGAGTATACTTCGCGGTGGTGAAACGCCTGGAATTATACGGTCAATGCGTAGTGAGTCAATGCCTTTTCCGCCTTCTCTGCCGATAATGACTAGCTGATTGTAAATACGGCTGTTTTTTCAACATTTATGCTCCTTTTACGGGCTGCGAAAAGGCTTAGCCGCTTTTAAGTAACGCCTGCTGTTTTCCTGTTTACTTCGCCGTCACACTGTCCTGCGGTATCCCGGCCACCTGGAGGCTGGAAGTGAACAGGACGACGGAGTGACAGCGCCAGACCAGACAGGTTTCCCCTCGTGCGTGCAGCACATCTCACGCGACATTACAGGCATCAAGCTTGAACCCATTGTCGCTCTCTCCTCTTCCCGCACAATTGGGGCCGAAGTGCTCAGCGTGCTGTCACCGCATCAGCAAAGCGAAGACTTTTTCCGCGACTGGTCCGCCGCCCGGGCGCTTATGCTGCTGGAAGCCCAGATCGCTGCGTTAAAAAATCCCTCTCCCTGTGACAACCTTTTCATAAATGTGCCGATAACCGTTCTGACCATCCCGGATATGTTCCAGCGCTTACTGCAACTTAACAGCCCGCCGCTGAACATTGAACTCGTGGAGCCCGCCTCGTTCTTTTCCCTCTCAGACCCGACACGTCTGAGGGTAAGTTGTGCGCTTCAGCAGTTGACGGCGCAGGGGCATCGGATCTGGCTGGATGATATTGATGAAGCGTCAGGGCGCGCATTTTTATCCTGCCGTCTGCCGTTAAGCGGAATCAAAATCGATAAGATGGCTTTCTGGCGACTACGTGCAACGCCAGCGCTGACGCAGCTGGTCGGTCTTTGTTCAAAAATTGCTGCCAATGTGCTTATAGAAGGCATTGAAACAGAAAAGGATCGTGAGTGTGCGCTTCAGGCTGGCGCGCGCTTCGGTCAGGGATATTATTGGCCATCCTGGAGATGGCAGGAGGACTGAACGGTCATCGCCAAGAGGGAAGCTATGCGAATGACAGTACGCCGTTACCGGCGTCGTCGGACAGGAAGTGATTCACTGGGTTCTACGCACTCGCCTTTTGCTCTCCCATTTTTTGATCGTCTCGAATATTTGAGCCAGTCAATCAACCAGACCCGCAAAACCGATGCTCCCTTTATCGTTCTGGTCACACAGGATAACTTTTTCCGTTCCGGTTTTCTGAGCGGGCATTCGCCCCTGAGCAATTGCTGCGACTACTCCACGCTGGAAGCAGCCCTCAGCGATTTGAATCAATGGCCTTCATCACGTCTGGTGGTAGACGTAGAGAGCCGCGCCTCGCCGCTGATTGACCTGCTGGACCGATTACGACGCCACAGTCTGTACCCTCCCTTCCTGACCCCCTACCTGCTCATCCGCGCCGATGATTACGATACACGCCTGTTTTGCAAAGCGGCTGGCCCTTTTCACGTGCTTGAACGGCAGCTTTCGGCGCTGGCTATGCAACAAACGTTGCTGGAGCCGCCGTTTCCCGTCGGTCACCGGAAAGAGTGGTTTTCCAGGGAAGAATGGCCAATCTTACAGGCGCTGTCGCAGGGTCGCTCCCTGCGTCAGATCGCGCAGTTACAGAACCGCCCCTATAGCCGCATTATTTACCGTCTCAGCTGCATCCTGGCGAAACTTGGGCTGAACCATCGTCACGAGTTGCTACATCTTCTCAACAACCTCTCAGATTTCACGTATTAACGTATTCAATAACCCCTTAATCCCTAAAGACCTTTAGGAAAATACTTAGGATATATGTTAAATTTTTGTGTTTTTTAACAAAACTTTCGATTTTATAACTATTCCTAATTCTTCGCCCTCAACCGCGCGAAATGCTGTTTATCTGCTCAATCAGAGTACTTTTATCCAGGGGTTAAGGACCTGACGTTTTCGTTAACAGAGTGATAATGGTGTAAAAACAAGCGATTTACGTGTAAATAAACGCGATGAGAGGTGAAGAAAACAGCAGATAGTGCTGTTCAAACGCCGGGATCTTAAGCCTGGCCTGAGGTGTTTATAAAGGGGCGATGACGTGCGAAAGCGCGGATATCAGGGGTGGCGAGCGGGCAGGATGACCTCCGTCACAGACTGCGTATTGTTAACATTTTAGCAACATACAGTAATATCGTTTATTTTTTGTTATTACATAAAGATGAAAGTGTGTGGTAAATGCAATATCAGGACATTTTTGCTAAATTTAAAAAGGTAGCGATTCAGATCCAGAAGATAATAATCAGCAATATATGGATATTAATTTACAGGCTTTTCGGACATTACTTAAACGGTATAATAAGACGTGTTTGACACACTAATAAGAAAAATCATTTTGCCATAACCAGCCTTATGAGATAACTGCGCTGAGGCATCGATATCACACTACGTAAACAAGGATGCTTTCGCTCTTCCCCGGGACATTTACCGTAGAAGGATCTGCGCAATTATCCTTCCGGCTTTTCGAGAGTTTTTACAAAACTCAGCATAACGCTTTTAACAATCTGAGGCATAAAAAATGAAACCGGCATCCGTTATCATTATGGACGAACACCCTATCGTCAGAATGTCGATAGAAGTCCTGCTACAGAAAAATAAAAACATCCAGGTAAAACTGAAGTCAGGCGACAGCCACGAAGTGCTTGACTGTATACGCAACCACCCTATCGACCTGGTCATTCTGGATATTGAAATGACGGGCACGGACGGGTTCGTATTATTGAAAAGAATCAGGAACTTAAACAAAGACATTAAGGTGCTTTTCCTCTCTTCAAAATCAGAGGCCTTCTATGCCGGCCGCGCCATTCGCGCCGGGGCCAATGGTTTTGTCAGCAAGCGAAAAGATTTGGGAGAAATTTATAACGCAGTGGAAATGATACTGATGGGCTATTCTTTTTTCCCGTCAGAAACGTTGAGTTTTATAAATCATCTGGGCTCCCGGACAGGCGCCGCTGTGGATATGCCTTTATCGAATCGTGAGGTAACGGTTTTGCGGTATCTGGCGAACGGATTATCTAATAAGGAGATTGCCGATCAATTATTACTTAGCAACAAAACAATTAGCGCCCATAAGTCTAATATCTTTTCGAAGCTGGGCGTGCAGAGTATCGTTGAATTAATTGATTACGCGAAAGCGCACGAATTATTGTAACCTGACACTCTCCCTGCAACGGATAACCGTTACAGGGAGAGTGGATTTAATTAATTATAATTAATCATGAACGTTGCATCGGCGTCAGCCCGGCCCGGCTGCGGATTATCCGCCGTGGCGATATAATTGGCATAAAACGACAGCTCTGCATTTCCCTGCGCATCCACCGATACCGTCTGGCTGGCCTGCTGCAAGGCGAGGCGCGTTTTATCCCGGTCGAGGATCTCCACGGCCACGTTGCTGGCCCCGCTGGCATCATTCAGCGCCAGCAGGCTGTTATCATGCCCGTCAACCTTCCCCGTAAACGTGACCGAAGCCGCCCCGGGAGGGCATCCGGTCAGCTTGAGGGTGAACGGCACGGGCTGCGTCCGGCTTCCCGTAGTGCGAAGCTGTTTCGTTGGCCAGGTGCCGAGCGTGACGGTCTTATTGCTGTCGTCCCCCTCCGCCACGCAGGTAAAGTCCACAATATTGCCGTAAAGCTGAATGTTAATTTCCCCAAGCGCCGTCTCTGCATGCGCATGCGCGCAAAGCGTCAGGAGCGCCAGAGAGAGATACCGCATCCCGTTTCGCATTCCCGCTCCTTAGTCGTAGTCGACGCGTAGATAGCCGCGAGAGGTAAAACGCCCCTCGGCAGGTTTTTTACCGGTCACGCTGACGGGCCATGCACGGATCCCAACCTGCGCCTGCGCGCTGTCGTCCAGGCGGAACGGAATTTTGCTGGTCAGGTTGTTCGGCGTCAGCGGCACGCCATTGCTGTTGGCAATCACAAAGCCCACATCCGCGTTATCGGAGACCAGCGTACTGCCTGAAACCTTCTCCGCTTCGACGCGCATCGTGAGCATGGCGTTCGCCTCCACGTTGGTGCATTTTATGCCGATGGTTTTGCTTTGCGCTGAGACTCCCTCCGGCTTATTCCCGATGCCCGCTTTACTGAACAAGGAGGCGCCGATGTCCCCGAAATCGAACTCCACCACATTCCCGGCATTAATCTCACAGCTCTGAGGCACCTGTATGGTTCCGCTATAGCTGATGGTATAGACCGGCGTGGTGAGCGGATCCGAAGAGGTGGTGGTGACGTAAACCCGGAACATGGTCGCCCGCGGGATCACCACCATATTGATAAAGCGCCGGGTCACCTTAAGCCGAAAGACGAGGCTGGAATCCTGAACGCCAAACGGTTTGTTTTTAGACACGTTTGGGTGGCTCCCCATCTGGATGTAGTTTTTGGGGGGATAAAACGTGCCCGCGTAGCTGTCGGTGATTTTCATCGCCCCGTCCAGATAGTCGTTAAGCTTCAGATACTGATAGCCATCGCTGGTGCCCGTGACCGGGAAATCGGTCACATAGCTGCGCTTGGTGGTGTTCCCGGACGTTCCCTTAGGGCAGACGGCGTTCACGCCCACCCACTGGGATTTCTCGCTGAGCGTAACCACCTGCCCCACCTGGTTATTGGAACTGTTGAATTTATCCGTCAGGTCGTAATAGACCTCCGTCGGCACGCCATTTTCATTGACGCAGACGGTGGCGAGCGCGTCAGTTACCGGCAAAAACGCCAGAAGGGATAACCCCAGATAATGGATTTTATTCACAGCGGATCCCCTTAAGTGTGATCGCCTGTTGCAGGCTCTGTTCTGGCAAGCTGTAGGGCGCACGACACTGGGACTGCTTTCCGTCTCCCCACTGAATCAGCAGCTCCCCTTCCAGCGGCAGCCCGCTCAGGTAAATCTGCCCGTCATCGCCCACCATGCTGGTTACGCCGCTCTGCGTCTCACGCACCACCGCACCAAACGGTACGGGCTGGTTATCACGCTTAACGGTGAGCAGCGCGCGCACGCCGATGCGGGTATCGAAGCTGGCGCGCACCAGCGCGCCGTTCGTCGGCACGACGCTGGACACGTTATTTTCAATGTCGGTGTTGTTACTCATGGTGTTGGTATCAAGCGCCACGCGGTTGTAACGGTACACCGTGGCGTACGGCATCACCGCATAGCCACGCCAGTCGGTTTTCACCCCGGTCTGGTTTTCGACGCTCACGCCCGACGCGCCCGGCGCTTTGATCAGCACGTTGGTATCGCCCAGCGGCTGGCTGAACGTTACGCCGTCGGAATGCCCTACCACGCCGCCGGAAAGCTGCCAGTTGAAATCGTGCTGATCCCGGGTGTAGTTGTAGCCCACGCCCAGCGTGCCGTAGGTGGCCTGCCAGTTGGCGCTGGCGCTGCCGCTTGCGCCGTTATTGCTGGCGTGGCCCTGGGTGACGCTATAGTTCAGGTTGCGATCTTTCAGCAGCGTTCCGCTTATCCCGGTCTGCCAGCTGGTATCACCGTTGCTGTTTCGGCTGGAAGAGGCCGTGGCATAGGCTCTGTCGATCGCGCTATCGCGGCGGAAGCCGTGACGGGTGAACAGGCTGAACGGTACGGAGACGTTGAACGAGGCGATACGGTCGGTTCCGTCAATGCCGACGGCTTTGTTCCACGACCAGGATAAGGCATAGCTGACCCCTTTCACCCCGCCCGCATAGCCGAGCTGGTACCAGACGTTGGACTCGCTGGTGCCCCAGTAACTCTGCTGGCTGCCTGAAACGTATACCGAGCCGTAATCGCCGAGAGACTGGGAGATATTGAGCTGGAAACGCCCTTTTTTATTCAGCGTCAGGTTGTGATAGCTCTGCACGTCCGGCACGCCGTCATCATCCTTATCGTCGCCATACTGATAGCCTTCCATTGTGCGCCAGGCCACATCGTCGAGGGTGTAGAAGCCTTTGGTCGAGTAGCGATAGCCCAGCAGCTGGAAGTTGGTGCCGAATCCGTTAAGGGATTTTGCGTACAGGAACCGCAGGGACTGGCCTTCATGGCGGCTGTCATCCGCCAGCTGGCTGCGGGCGTGCGTGAGGTCAAGTGAGACCGCGCCCCAGTCACCGAGGTTTTTCCCTGCGCCAATAGCGATTGCGGTATACCGCGAGGCCAGCTGCGTACCGCCGTACAGCGTGTAGCCGTCGGCAAGGCCGGCAATCATCGTTCCCTGCGTAAAGAACGGCGTGTCCTGCTCGCTGTTGCCGCTGCGATAATCCCCCGCCACCAGATCGTATTTCCAGCGTCCTTCACGCTGGAGCAGCGGTACGGTGGAATACGGTACGGTGTAGCGCTGCTGGCTGCCGTCCTTCTCTTCCACCGTCACCTCAAGGTCACCGCTGGAGGAGGTGGGGTTAAGGTCGGTAATGGCGAAAGCACCCGGCTGCACATAGCTCTGGTAAATCACGTAGCCGTTCTGACGGATCACCACTTTGGCAGGGGTACGGGCGATTCCGCGCACGGTAGGCGCGTAGCCTTGCAGGCTGTCCGGATACATGCTGTCGGAAGAATAGAGCCGACCGCCGCGAAAACCGACGCTGTCGAAGACATCGTTGCCGGTATTGCTGTCGCCGAGCACCAGCTCGCTTTTCAGCGGAATGACCGTACGCTGCGCCCAGGTGCCGATATTTTGCCAGCTGCTGTGCCGCTGGCCGTTGCTTTCGGTATAGCGCCACGCGCCGTTATTGCGTAATCGCCACGCGCCATAGTTGAGCCCACTTTGCAGGTTCAGATAGTAGCTGTCGTCTTCGCTGCCCCGGTTGCCGGTAAAGCTGTAGTTCACCAGCGCGGCGGGGATGCCCTCATCCCACTGTTCAGGCGGAATATATCCCCGGGCGCTGTTTTGCATCGCCACCTGAGGCAGGCTGACGTTAAGGCGCAACGAGGCGAAGTTGAACGCCGTTTCGCTGCCGGGAATAGCCGTGGTAAGCGGAACGCAGGTGTCGCCCTGCACGTTGCTGAGCTCCGGGAAGGCGGCGATATTCACGCCAAAGCGATCGAGCATCGCGCGCGTAATACACGGCGACAACCCGCCCGCGACCGGCGGCGTGTTGTCGGCTTGCTCAAACCGCACGTCCTGGGTGCCGATAAATTCATCGTTACGCCAGATATCGACGCGATAGACGCCCGGGGCCTGCTGATGGCCCTTTTCAAAACGCGACAAATCCGCCACGTTCGCCGCGTCATCGGAGAGAAACGCCGGGTTAAAATAGCTGTCGCCCCAGCCAGCGTGTGGCCAGAGCGTTGCCATCAGCGCCAGCGCAACCGGGCAGTAACGCCATTGAGTGTTCATCGCCCTGTCTCTGCTCACAGGCTGACGCTACGCGCCGGCGTAATGGCACCGTAGTCGTTCACGCTCTGCCAGGAGAGCGTGCCGCTCGCGGCGGCGGGCAGTACCTGCTGTGCCGAGCTTTTAGGCGCAACCATCAGGTTATCGAGCGTCTTGCCGCCGAGCTTCAGGTTGACCAGCGTTACGTAATACGGCGAGGCATTGCTCACCTTAAGGTGGTTGCCGACGCGCTCAAAGCGCAGCTGCGAGAGCGCCTCTTCCGGCGGCATCGCCAGGTTAGCCGGGCGTACAAACAGTTTGATGCGTGACAGAATGGCCAGTTGCAGGACGTTGTTGCCGTCCTGGTGCGTTTTGCTGACCGATGGAATCGCTTTGACGTTCATGTAAAAGAGGGATTCGCGATCGGCGGGCAGCGCCGAGCCTGCGTAAATAATGCGCAGCGTATTTTCACTGGCCGGCTCGCTGACAAACAGCGGCGGCGTGACGACAAAGGATTTTTCCTTTTGCCCGCTGGCGTTTTCTATCCACGCGTTAATTAAATAGCGCTCTTGTTTATTGCTGTTGGTGATCGCCAGCGACGTTTGTTTTGCATCGGCCGGATAAATAACGCGCGTCGCGCCCAGCGCAATTCCGCCGGACGCATTTGCGCAGGCAGACATCATCATCAAAATAAAAGTTAAAAACAGTCCAGGTTTAATCAGGGTGTTCATCACAACCGTACCTTTAATAATTAGTTCGCAGGCGTCAGGGATAAATCAACGTAAACCAGACATTCGACTGAATAGTGCCTGGTACCAGGTGTTCGGAAATAGCCCGATAGCGGGCGCTAAAATGAAATGCCAGTTCGCGGGTATCAATGGGTAACCAGCTCACCGCCGTCGCGTTCGGGATGATTTGCCGTTGCTGTTCGTCAAAAAGCGCCAGCCCGACACCGCTGCTGACCGCGTTTTCCCCTGGCCGCGATGTCGCCAGGAAAACCTGCGGATCTTCTGCCGGTGTGACGCCCTGGAACTGGATCCCGACGGTGCGGGAGACGTCCACGCTACAATCCAGCAGACGTACGGTGAAAGGCACGTTAACCGTGGAAAAGCTGCCGACGCCGGAAAAGGCGTTTGTGCGGTATTGCCCCATATCCACGCGCATATTCTGGCTGTCCGGGGCCACCGCGCAGCCGCCGTTGACCAGCTCTCCTCTGAGGTGAACTTTGCCGCCGTCGATCACCACGGTATGTGCGTTTACCGCTGAGGCAACGGCAAGGGCGCACAGCAATATCCCAGTCCTTGTCATCCTTCGCTCCCGGTATAAGCGATTAAAAGACCTCTTCCCTGAGGCCAACCACATCCCTGTACAAAGGCATTACTCGTATTTCATTACGAATGTTGCGTCCGCGTTTGCCTGGCCTGGCTGGGTGGTCGCAGCCGTAGCTTTATAGCGCGCGGTGAAGTTCAGGGTGTTAGTCCCTTCAATCAGGCTCTGTGCCGCAGAGAAGGTGGCACCGTCCGGGGTCAGCGTGGTGGATTTGCTGTCGAGGATCTCAATGCCTACGCCCTTCGCGGAGTTGTCGTTATTACCGGAGGTTACCGCCAGCAGGGTTTTGTCGGTGGCGTCGATCTGGCCGGTGAACGCAACAGCAGCGGTTTTCGCTACCGCAGGATCGCAGTCGTTCAGTTCGATGGTGAACGGAATATTGGAGGTGGTGTCACCCACTTTAGTGAATTTCGCGGTACGGTACTGGCCGAGATTAACGGTCTGCTCAGAAGAGTCCGTATTTACTGAACACGCGGCATTGACTAATTCACCTTTAAAATGCACCGTACCACCGTTAACAGATACAGGCGTTACAGGATCTTCTGCGTGAGCGGCACCCGCGACCAGGGCCAGAGTTGCAATAACAGTAGAAGCAATGTTGCTGAGTTTCATGTCTATTCCTTTAAAATGTAAATAACCCTTCCCGCACATATTCGGGAATAAGAAATACGTTCAATTAAAAAATTGAAGGCTTATTTCGGAGAAGACAAAGTAGCTCAGTAATCTATTTTGTAATATGTCAAAACGCTGCCATTTTGCCAGGTCACATCCTAATCCCCCCTAAGAAATTGGCCATGCCCTGAGAAGGGGTTTTGCAGGCTATCGGTGAAATCTCGTAAAGGGTGACTGACAGCGGCGCTCGCTTCTGACAAAATACAGGCAATCCCCCCTTCTAACGTTACAGACGGAATCTTCTCTCTGATGGCAGCAAAGATTATTGACGGTAAAACGATTGCGCAGCAGGTGCGCTCTGAGGTTGCGGAAAAAGTGAAGGCGCGTACAGCCGCTGGATTTCGCGCGCCAGGGCTGGCCGTTGTGCTGGTTGGCAGCAACCCGGCTTCGCAAATTTATGTCGGCAGCAAGCGCAAAGCGTGTGAAGAGGTAGGCTTCGTCTCCCGCTCCTACGATCTGCCGGAAACCACCAGCGAAGCGGAGCTGCTGGAACTGATTGACACCCTGAATGCCGATAAAGCAATCGACGGCATCCTGGTTCAGCTGCCGCTGCCTGCGGGCATTGACAACGTAAAGGTGCTGGAGCGCATCGCACCGGACAAAGACGTTGACGGTTTCCACCCGTATAACGTGGGCCGCCTGTGCCAGCGCGCGCCGCGCCTGCGTCCGTGCACTCCGCGCGGCATCGTGACGCTGCTGGAGCGTTATAACATCGACACCTATGGCCTGAACGCCGTGGTGATTGGCGCCTCCAACATCGTGGGCCGCCCGATGAGCATGGAGCTGCTGCTGGCGGGCTGCACCACCACCGTGACCCACCGCTTCACCAAAAACCTGCGTCACCACGTAGAAAACGCCGATCTGCTGATCGTCGCGGTCGGCAAGCCAGGCTTTATTCCGGGCGAGTGGATCAAAGAGGGCGCCATCGTCGTGGACGTGGGTATTAACCGTCTGGAAAACGGCAAAGTGGTCGGCGACGTGGTGTATGAAGATGCCGCAGCGCGCGCGTCTTACATTACCCCGGTCCCGGGCGGCGTAGGCCCGATGACGGTAGCAACACTGATTCAAAATACCTTGCAGGCGTGCGAGGAGTATCACGACGTAGAGGACGCGTAATCATGGCAACTTTTTCTTTAGGTAAACACCCGCACGTTGAGCTGTGCGATCTGCTGAAGCTGGAAGGCTGGAGCGAAAGCGGCGCGCAGGCGAAAATCGTTATCGCCGACGGGCAGGTGAAAGTGGACGGCGTGGTGGAAACCCGCAAGCGCTGCAAAATTGTCGCGGGTCAGACCGTGAGTTTTGCAGGACAAAGCGTGACCGTGACGGCGTAAGCCGTTTGATGCCCGGTGGCGCTGCGCTTACCGGGCCTACGTACTGTCTCCGGTTGCAGGCCGGGTAAGGCGAAGCCGCCACCCGGCAATTTCTGTCTCTATCCCCTCACACCCATCGCGGTTATTTATCGATCAACTTCAAATAATCACTATTTCATCTGTTGAAAGGTGAGAATTCAGTTGCGCGCTTTTCAGACTTTCCCCACGATGAGTAGAACGTTCTACTAAAACGTTCTACTTACAATAACAGCGCGAAAAAAGCGCTATTCGGGGGAAATCAGCATGAGTCTGATATCAGGGTTTGTTAAATCGTTGTCTAAGCTGTCTATGATTGGCCGCGCCTTAATGCTGCCAATTTCACTGCTTCCCGCTGCGGGCCTGCTGCTGGCCTTCGGCGATAAGTTCCACCTGCCGCTGATGATGAACGCCGGCGGGGTTATCTTTGATAACCTGCCGATGCTGTTCGCCATCGGCTCTGCTGTCGGTCTGGCCTCGGAATCCGGTATTGCCGCACTCTCTGCGGCGGTCTCAGTGTTTGTCACCAATATCACCATCAGCACGGTGCTGAGCATTACGCCGGAAATGGCCTCTCAGGGCGGGAAATACGCCATGGTGGTCGGCATCCCGACGTTGCAGATGGGCGTCTTCGGCGGCCTTATTTGCGGCATTCTCGCGGCCTGGTGCTACAACCGCTTCCACACCATGCAGCTGCCGGAGTTCCTTGGCTTCTTCTCCGGCAAGCGCTTTGTGGCGATCGCGACGGCGTTTCTGTCGTTCCTGCTCGGCCTGCTGCTGCCGTACGTCTGGCAGCATATTCAGTCCGGGATCGACGCCCTGTCCGTGGTGGTGAACGGCGATAACCAGGCGGCCTCGACCTTTATTTTCGGGCTGGTGGAGCGCGCGCTGATCCCGCTCGGCCTGCACCATATCTGGTATCCCTCCTTCTGGTATTCGTTTGGGGATTACACCACTCAGGCGGGTCAGGTGATCCACGGTGACCAGACCATCTGGTTCAAGATGCTCGAAGAGGGGGTAAAATCCTTCAGCAGCGACACCTACCAGAACGCCGGGAAATTCATGCAGGGCGAGTTCCCGCTGATGCTGTTCGCGCTGCCAGCGGCGTGCCTGGCGATGTACCACGAAGCGCACACGAAGAATAAGAAAATCGCGGCCGGTATTCTGTTCTCTGCGGCGCTGACCTGTTTCCTGACGGGGATCACCGAGCCGGTGGAATTCACCTTTATCTTCGTGGCCCCCATCCTTTACGTTTTCAACGCCATCATGGCGGGGCTGGCGTATATGGCCATGTACCTGATGCATGCGCATATTGCCAAATCGTTCTCCGCAGGCTTTATCGACTACCTGTCGTTCGGGATCCTGCCGTCGTTTAACGGCTATCAGACCAACTTCCTGAGCGCCATTATCATCGGCATTCCGATGGCGCTGATTTACTACTTCACCTTCCGCTTCGTGATCCGCCGTTTCGACGTAAAAACGCCGGGGCGCACCGAAGTCACCGCCAGTGCGAATGACAAGTCCGATTCCGAACTTGCCACCGAAATCATCGGCCTGCTGGGCGGTGCGCAGAACATTGATTCCGTCGGCTCCTGCATCACCCGCCTGCGTCTGGAAGTGGCGAAGAGCGATGCGGTGGACAGAGAGGGCCTGAACGGGCTTGGCGCGCGCGGCGTGGTGTTCGTGGGCGACAACGGTATACAGGTGATTTTCGGGGCCAGAGCACAGTTTATCGCCCAGACCATGTCCACCATGATTGGCAAATAATAAGATGCCTGAAGACGGCGTCTCCTGTACGCTGGGGGACGCCTCTTATCTGGCTGATAATCGGTAAATTTCAGGGAGCGGTTTTGAAGAAAGTCAGCATTATTGATGTTGCAAAGCATGCGGGCGTGTCGGTTTCTACCGTTTCGCTGGTGCTGCGCCAGAAAGGGAAGATCTCAGAGGCGACGATCGGGAAGGTCAATGCCGCCATCACAACGCTGGGCTATGTTCATAACGTCGCCGCTGCCAACCTTCGCGCCAACACCTCCAACTTAATCGGCCTGATCCTGCGCGACTTCAGCGACAGCTTTTCCATCAAAGTGATGGCGAGCATCGTTCAGGAGCTGGAGAAACAGGGTTATATGGTTTTTCTCGGTCAGCCGCTGAACGACGGCGAACATCTGGAACGCACCCTGCTGTCGTTTAAGCAGCAGGGCGTCGCGGGCGTCATCTACCTGGCGTCGGATACCCGCGCCGCCGCTCTCCCGGAACGCATTCGCCACTGCCCGCTGCCGTTTGTCGCGGTTTCACAGTCGTTGCTGGAAGAGAAATGCAACCTGGTGATGCGCGATAACCGTCAGGCGGCGAACCTGGCCGCGCGGTATCTTATCGAGCGCGGGCACCGCAACATCGCCTACATCGGCGGGCGCGACGGATGTCGTATCCGCGAGCAGCGCCTGCTTGGTTTTCGCAGCGCGATGACGCAGAACGGGCTGGTCTGGCGTGAGGAATATTCTCCCGCCTGCACCGATGACACGCAGGCGGCGGCCATGGCGACCCGCCAGCTGCTGGAGAAGAACAATACGATTACCGCCCTGCTCTGCCACTCGCCGGATGCAATGCTCGGTTCAATCTCCGGCATTCACCAGGTGGGGCGCACGGTGGGTAAAGATGTTTTCCTGACTCAGCAGGTGGCGCTGATCGGCTTTGAAGATATGCTTCACGTAAACCTCACGTCGCCGTCACTGACTTACGTTTCGTCTGCCAGCGAAGAGACAGGCCGACAGGCGGCGGGGCTGATGATCCGCAGGCTGAAAGAGCCGGATCTGCAAACCCAGCGCATCACCCTCTCCGGTCAGCTTATCGCGCGGGAATCGGCGTAAAATCAGAATTTGACACGGGTTTATTGAGGCGGATCCACTGCTATATTCCCATGATTTGCCATGGATACATGCAATGCCTACCGTTATCACCCACGCTGCCGTTCCTCTGTGTCTCGGCTTAGGGCTCGGAACCCGCGTCATCCCACCCCGCCTGCTGTTTGCCGGGATCGTCCTCGCCATGCTGCCCGACGCCGACGTACTGGCGTTTAAATTCGGCGTCGCCTACGGGAATATTTTTGGCCACCGCGGTTTCACTCATTCGCTACTGTTTGCCTTTGTGGTGCCGATACTCTGCGTGCTGGCCGGGCGACGGTGGTTCAGGGCCAGCCTGACGCGCTGCTGGCTTTTTTTAACCGTGTCGTTGCTGTCGCACAGCCTGCTGGACTCCGTTACCACCGGCGGGAAAGGCGTCGGCTGGCTGTGGCCGTGGTCAGACGCGCGCTTCTTTGCGCCGTGGCAGGTGATCAAGGTCGCGCCGTTTGCCCTGTCGCGCTATACCACGCCGTACGGGCATGAGGTCATTATCTCGGAACTGCTGTGGGTGTGGCTGCCGGGGGTGGTGTTGATGGGGATGTTGTGGTGGAAACGAAGGTAAAAAAAGCCGGGTGGCGGCTGCGCCTTACCCGGCCTACGGTCGTGCTTTTGTAGGCCCGGTAAGCGAAGCGCCACCGGGCATTAAAGACTTACTTACGACGCCAGGTCGTCCCCTGCGGGCCGTCTTCCAGAATGATGCCCATCTCGGTCAGACGGTTACGCGCCGCATCCGCCGCCGCCCAGTCTTTCGCCTGACGCGCTTCCAGACGCGCTTTAATCAGCGCTTCAATTTCTGCCACTTCGCCGTCGTCTGCCTGCGCGCCGCTTTGCAGGAACGCGTCCGGCTCCTGCTCCAGCAGGCCGAGCACGGAAGAGAGCTTACGCAGATGAGACGCCAGCGCATTCGCCGCCGCCATATCTTCTGACTTCAGGCGGTTGACCTCACGCGCCATGTCGAACAGCACGGAGTAGGCTTCCGGCGTGTTGAAGTCGTCGTTCATCACCTCAACAAAGCGCGCTTCAAATGCTTCGCCGCCCGCCGCAGGCACAGATTTGTCGGTGCCGCGCAGCGCGGTGTACAGACGCTCCAGCGCAGCGCGCGCCTGCTTCAGGTTCTCTTCGCTGTAGTTCAGCTGGCTGCGATAGTGACCAGACATCAGGAAGTAGCGCACGGTTTCCGCGTCGTAATACTTCAGCACGTCGCGCACGGTAAAGAAGTTGCCCAGCGATTTAGACATCTTCTCGCGGTCAACCATCACCATCCCGGAGTGCATCCAGTAGTTCACGTACTCGCCGCCGTGGGCGCAGGTGGACTGCGCGATTTCGTTTTCGTGGTGCGGGAACATCAGGTCCGAACCGCCGCCGTGAATGTCGAAATGGTTGCCCAGCTGCTTGCAGTTCATCGCTGAACATTCAATGTGCCAGCCCGGACGCCCTTCGCCCCACGGGGATGGCCAGCTCGGCTCGCCCTCTTTGGACATCTTCCACAGCACGAAGTCCATCGGGTTACGCTTCACGTCAACCACGTCCACGCGCGCGCCGGCCTGAAGCTGGTCCAGATCCTGGCGGGAAAGCGCACCGTAGGTTGGGTCCGTCGGCACCGAGAACATCACGTCACCGTTGTCCGCCACATAGGCGTGGCCGCGTTCGATCAGCTTTTCAGTGAGCTCGATGATTTCATGGATATGGTGGGTCGCGCGCGGCTCGCTGTCCGGGCGCAGAATATTTAAGGCGTCAAAATCCTTGTGCATTTCGGCGATCATGCGATCCACCAGCGCGACGAAGCTTTCGCCGTTTTCATTAGCGCGCTTGATGATTTTATCGTCGATGTCAGTGATGTTGCGCACGTACTTCAGGTTATAGCCCAGGAAGCGCAGGTAGCGTGACACCACGTCGAACGCGACAAAGGTACGGCCATGGCCGATATGACAGAGATCGTAAACCGTAATACCACACACGTACATGCCGACTTCCCCGGCATGGATAGGTTTAAATTCCTCTTTCTGGCGCGTCATTGTATTAAAGATTTTTAACATCGAAGATTCCATGTAAACACGTGTGTGGATTGTTTGTTCCTTATAATACCCATAATTGGGAGCACGGTCAGCACACAATGCAAGGTGATCGTGTCCTGTGGTTATGCTATAACAAGCCCCTATATGTGACCCGAGCACGGGTCGACGCACCACAATAACGGAACAGGATGCAAAAATGGTTACTTTCCACACTAATCATGGCGATATCGTAATCAAAACCTTTGATGATAAAGCGCCTGAAACAGTTAAAAACTTCCTGGACTACTGCCGCGAAGGTTTCTACAACAACACTATTTTCCACCGTGTGATCAACGGCTTTATGATCCAGGGCGGCGGTTTCGAGCCTGGTATGCGCCAGAAAGAGACCAAAGAAGCGATCAAAAACGAAGCGAATAACGGCCTGAAAAACACCCGTGGTACGCTGGCAATGGCCCGTACTCAGGCGCCACACTCTGCAACCGCACAGTTCTTCATCAACGTAGCGGACAACGACTTCCTGAACTTCTCTGGCGAAAGCCTGCAAGGCTGGGGCTACTGCGTATTCGCAGAAGTGGTTGAAGGGATGGACGTGGTCGACAAGATCAAAGCCGTTTCTACTGGCCGCAGCGGTATGCACCAGGACGTTCCTAAAGAAGACGTTGTGATTACAAGCGTGACCGTCAGCGAGTAATTCGTGGCGACACTCTTTATTGCGGATCTGCATCTGCAAACAGAAGAACCGGCGATAACCGCCGGTTTTCTGCGTTTTTTACGCGGCGAAGCGAAAGGCGCCGACGCGCTGTACATTCTGGGCGACCTGTTTGAGGCCTGGATCGGCGACGACGACCCGAACCCGCTGCACCGTGAAATGGCAGCCGCCATTCACGCGCTGGTGGATTCCGGCGTGCCCTGCTATTTCATTCACGGCAACCGTGATTTCCTGATAGGCCAGCGCTACGCCCGCGAGAGCGGCATGACGCTGCTGCCGGAAGAGCATGTGCTCGATCTCTACGGTCGCAAGGTGCTGATCATGCACGGCGACACGCTCTGCACCGACGATACCGGCTACCAGGCGTTTCGCGCCAAAGTCCACACCCCGTGGATCCAGAAAGTGTTCCTCGCCCTGCCGCTGTTTATCCGTAACCGCATTGCCGCCAGAATGCGCGCGGGCAGCAAAGCCGCCAACAGCAGCAAATCGCTGACCATTATGGACGTCAACCCGCAGGCAGTGGTTAACGTGATGGAAAAGCATCGCGTTCAGTGGCTGATCCACGGCCATACCCATCGCCCGGACGTGCACTCCCTTATCGCCAACGGCGAGCCCGCTCACCGCGTGGTTTTAGGGGCCTGGCACAGCGAAGGTTCGATGGTAAAAGTCACGCCGGAAGGGGTGGAACTGATCGCCTTCCCGTTTTAACGCCCACCCGTCTTTTCGCCCACTTCTCGACCACGCAACCGTTTTCCTTGCCGGTATTACATGCTATTCTCTGTGCCCTCGAAAGCAGTGTGTTCCGCACCACAGGAGTTTTAAGACGCATGTCTTCCCGCAATAATCCGGCGCGTGTCGCCATCGTGATGGGGTCCAAAAGCGACTGGGCTACCATGCAGTTCGCCGCCGAAATCTTTGAAATCCTGAATGTTCCGCACCACGTAGAAGTGGTTTCCGCACACCGCACGCCGGACAAACTGTTCAGCTTCGCCGAAAACGCCGAAGAGAACGGGTATGAGGTGATTATTGCCGGTGCGGGCGGCGCAGCACATCTGCCGGGCATGATTGCCGCCAAAACCCTGGTGCCGGTGCTGGGCGTGCCGGTGCAGAGCGCTGCGTTAAGCGGTGTCGATAGCCTTTACTCTATTGTGCAGATGCCGCGCGGTATTCCCGTCGGTACGCTGGCAATTGGCAAAGCGGGCGCCGCCAACGCCGCGCTGCTCGCCGCGCAGATCCTGGCGACGCACGATACAGCGTTACATCAACGCCTGACGGAGTGGCGTAAAGCCCAGACCGACGAGGTGCTGGATAACCCGGATCCGCGGGGTGCAGCATGAAGCAGGTTTGCGTTCTGGGTAATGGTCAGCTTGGCCGCATGCTGCGTCAGGCTGGCGAACCGTTGGGTATTACCGTCTGGCCCGTCGGGCTGGACGCCGAGCCGGAAGCCGTGCCGTTCCATCAGAGCGTGATCACCGCCGAAATTGAACGCTGGCCGGAAACCGCCCTGACCCGCGAGCTGGCGCGCCATAACGCCTTTGTGAACCGGGACGTATTCCCGATCATCGCCGACCGTCTCACGCAAAAGCAGCTGTTCGATAAGCTTGGGCTGGCAACCGCGCCGTGGCAATTGCTCTCTGATAAAAGCGAGTGGGATGACGTGTTTGCGATGCTGGGCGAACTGGCGATCGTGAAGCGCCGCGTCGGCGGCTATGACGGTCGCGGGCAGTGGCGCCTGCGGGCGAACGACACCGCCGAGCTGCCGGACGACTGCTACGGCGAATGCATCGTTGAGCAGGGCATCAACTTCAGCGGCGAAGTGTCGCTGGTTGGCGCGCGCGCGCATGATGGCCGCACGGTGTTTTACCCGCTGACGCATAACCTGCATCAGGACGGCATTCTGCGTACCAGCGTTGCCTTCCCGCAGGCAAACGCTGGCCAGCAGGCGCAGGCGGAAGAGATGCTCTCCGCCATCATGCACGAGCTGGGCTACGTGGGCGTGATGGCGATGGAGTGCTTCGTCACGCCGTCGGGCCTGCTGATCAACGAGCTGGCGCCGCGCGTGCACAACAGCGGCCACTGGACGCAAAACGGCGCCTCCATCAGCCAGTTCGAGCTGCACCTGCGCGCTATCACTGACCTGCCGCTGCCGCAGCCGGTGGTGACCAGCCCGTCGGTGATGATCAACCTGATCGGCACCGATCTGAACTACGACTGGCTGAAGCTGCCGCTGGTGCACCTGCACTGGTATGACAAAGAGGTGCGCCCGGGTCGTAAGGTCGGTCACCTGAACCTGAACGATACCGACACGGATCGCCTGAGCGCTACGCTGGAAGCGATCGTCCCTCTCCTGCCGCCGGAATACGCAAGCGGTATTGTCTGGGCACAGTCAAAGCTCAACTAAGACATCTGCGCCGGGGAGTTGACCTTCCCCTTCCCCGGCGTACAATTCCCGCCCATTGCTGCTCAGTTTTCTTCTGGAATCACCATGAACGATGGAACGGACTATCGCGCGATCCTCGCGTCCGATACCCCTTTAATCGACGTTCGCGCGCCGATCGAATTTGCCCAGGGTGCGATGCCCGCCGCACTCAACCTGCCCTTAATGAACGACGACGAGCGTGCCGCCGTGGGGACCTGCTATAAGCGCCAGGGACCCGACGCCGCGCTGGCGCTCGGCCATAGCCTGGTGAGCGGTGAGACGCGGGAGGCGCGCATTAACGCCTGGCGCGAAGCCAGCCTTGCGCACCCCGAGGGCTATCTCTGCTGCGCCCGCGGCGGGCAGCGCTCGCATATCTCCCAGGCCTGGCTTAAGGAGGCGGGTGTCGATTACCCGCTGATCCGCGGCGGCTATAAAGCCCTGCGTCAGACGGCCATTCAGGTCACGGTCGAGCAGTCGCAAAAGCCGATGGTGCTTATCGGCGGCTGTACCGGCAACGGTAAAACGCTGCTGGTGAAGCAGCACGCGCAGGGCATCGATCTGGAAGGGCTGGCGCACCATCGCGGCTCGTCTTTTGGCCGCACGCTCACGCCGCAGCTTTCCCAGGCGAGCTTTGAAAATCACCTTGCCGTTGAGCTGCTGAAAAAAGACGCGGCGCGCTGGGTGCTGGAAGATGAGGGCCGGATGATTGGCTCCAACCATCTGCCGGAGTGCCTGCGTGACCGCATGGCTGAAGCGCCTATCGTGGTGGTCGAGGATCCGTTTGACGTTCGTCTTGAGCGCCTGCGTGAAGAGTACTTCGACCATATGTGGGCGGACTTTTCTGCCGCCTACGGTGAAGACGCGGGCTGGAAAGCGTACAGCGAATACCTGCATCACGGACTTTTTGCCATTCGTCGCCGTCTGGGGCTGCAACGCTTCGCGGAGTTTACCGCCCTGCTGGACGCCGCGCTCGTCGAGCAACAGCGAACTGGCAGCACTGACGCACATTTCAGCTGGCTTGTGCCGCTGCTGAACGACTATTACGACCCGATGTACGGCTATCAGCTGGAGAAAAAGGCGGAGAAAATTGTGTATCGCGGGACATTCGAAGACATTGCCGAATGGCTTAATCGCTGAAAAATAAAGCCGGGTGGCGGCTACGCCTTACCCGGCCTACGCGTGCTTGTGTAGCCCCGGTAAGCGCAGCGCCACCGGGGAACAAACAACTTAGAAGTCGTAACGCAGACGCACCAGGTTCATGTCGCCCAGGTTGTCGGTGCTGGAGGTGAACACGTGTTCGTAATCCACGCGGAAACCGTAGTCCAGCTGGAAGCTGATACCCACGCCGTTGTCGATGCGCTGGTAGTTACGGCCGTTCACGTACTCAATGCGGTCACCCATGAAGTAAGGCTGGATGGATTTCACCGCATACTGGCCGACCGGGAATTTGTACCCTGCGAAGTATTCAATACCCCATGCGTCACCGGCGAAGTAGTCGTTAACGGACACTTTTTTGGTGGTCATGAAGTTCTGATACCAGCCGCCGCCCGCAGAGAAGGTCCAGTTATCCGGGGTCCAGCTCAGCGCAGTACCGACAATGTTCTGGTCGTAGGATTTGCTGTCGCCGTTGTCCGGGTTACGCATGTCCGCGCGGGTGTAGTTCCACGCTGCGCCCCAGGTCAGATCGGTGGTCAGGTGGTAATCGATACCCAGCGAGCCGCCGCCTTTACGCTTGTAGCGCAGGCCGTTGCCCGGCAGGTATTCACTGTCCTCAAACAGGTAGGATGCATAGATATCCGCATCGCCCACGGTTTTCTTGTACTTCAGCATCTGGCGTGAACGGTAAGAGCCGTCGTAGTCGCCGTTGATCCCGTTACCCGGCGCCTGGCCGATCATGTCGTAGTCCCAGATATCGGTTTTCGCGCCCACCACATCATAGTACACGCTGTTCTGCTGGCCGAAGGTCAGCGTGCCCCAGGTGTCGCTCTTCAGGCCGGTGTAGAGCATACGACGTGATGTGTCGTGCGCGCCGTCGGCGTAGTGGTTATCCCAGTTAAACTGCGCCGGAATGTTCACACCCAGCTCGTAGTAGGTGATCCAGCTGATGTCATCGAACAGGTAGTAGTCTGCCGCGAAACGGAAGCGGGTACCGCCGTCAAAGCCGTTACGCTTGTAGCCGTTTTTGCCGTCATCGCCGGTCATGTTCTGGAACTGAGGACGAATACTGCCGCCAACGGTGAAGTTCAGGCGGCTCAGCGGGTTACCCGCCTGCGGATCCTGTTTCAGAAGAGTGATTTCCGCCTGGGATGCGAAAGAAGCCAATGCCACTGCTGCGCCGATCGTTGTCGCCAGCGCTGTTTTTCTTATAGTCATTCTTTTTCCTTGATAGACACGCTGCTAAATATTTAGCTGGTGAATATTAACCGGAAATATTCGGGCTGTGTGGGCGGGTTTTTAATGTTTTGTGCTACTAAATGCAGGGTCATTAACGATTTGTGCCGTTAAGCGGTGACGCACCAGCAGATATGCCGGTGCGTCATCATCACGTCAGTAAACTAGCTGACAAACTGGCGGAACAGCGCTTTACCTTTCAACAGCCGGGTGCCGAGCCAGCCGCCGCACAGGGACAGCAGCACGGCGCCGCAGACGGGCAGCGTTACCCACAGCCGCCAGTCAGGCTCCCACGGGAAGTCGAAGACTTTCGTCTGGAGCACCGCCAGCGCGGTTTCCGCACCGATGGCCGCCACCAGCCCCGCCACCAGCCCCAGCGGCACGCACTCGCTCCACAGCGTGGCACGCAACAGTCGCTTACCGGCGCCCAGCGTGCGGTAGACCACCAGCTCCTGATGCCGCTGGCGCATGCCGACCTGCACCTGCGCCAGCAGCAGCAATATGCCGCAGATCGTCACCAGCACCACCATCACCTCCAGCGCGCGGCTCACCTGCTCCAGCACCTGCCCGACCTGTTTGAGGATCGCGCCGATATCCAGCAGGCTCACTGTCGGGAACTCCCGGTTAAGCTGCGTCAGCATGCCGTTGCCGTTTTCCCAGCGGAAGCTGGTCAGCCAGCTCTGGGGCTGTCCGTCCAGCGCGCCCGGCGGGAAGATGAAGAAGAAGTTTGGCCGCAGGCTTTCCCAGTCCACCTTGCGCAGGCTGGTCACTTTGGCGCTGAAATCCTGCGTGTCGCCGGTAAAGGTCACGCTGTCGCCCAGCCCCACGTTCAGACGCTTCGCCAGCCCCTCCTCCATCGACACTTCCCCCGCCTTTGGCGGCCAGGTGCCGGCGACGATCGGGTTATGGTCCGGACGCTTCTCCTGCCAGGTCAGGTTCAGCTCTCGGTTGAGCGATTCGTCTTTGTTTCCTTCCGTCGACTGGCCGTTGATCTGCGTCAGGCGGGCGCGCACGATCGGATAGAACGACTCGGGAATAATGTGATGCTCGGACAGGAAGCCCTTCAGCGGCGTCACCTGCTCGGGCGCGATGTTGATCAGAAAATAGTTCGGGCTTTCCGACGGAAGCTGCTGCTGCCAGCGATCCAGCAGATCCCCGCGCAGCACCAGCAGGAGCGCCAGCAGCATAAACGACAGCGAGAACGCCGAAAGCTGGCTGAGCGTGGACCACGGCTGATGCAGCAGACGATTAATCGCCAGACGCACCGGCAGCGATTTCACCGTCAGCTTTTTTAGCAGGCTGAGCAGCACCCAGCCCAGCGCGCCGCACAGCAGCGCCAGCACGACCGCACCCGCCAGCACCGCCCACAGCAGCGTACTGCCGCCCATCAGCCAGGCCAGCAGCCCGACCGCCACCGCAATAATCACCGGCAGGTAGAACTTCATTGGCCAGACGTTGGCCACCACGTCGCGGCGCAGCACGCGCAGCGGCTGGGTGGCGAGCAGCAGCCGGTACGGGCGCAGCCCCACCAGCAGGGAGATCACCATCATCGCGCCAATGGCCCACAGCCACGGCCAGAGGCTGGCAGGCGGCAGCGCGGCGGGCAGTACCGGTTTGAGCAGCACCATCAGCAGTTTTTCAAACAGCAGCCCGATCGCCCCACCGGTAATGGCCGACAGCGCCAGCACCATCAGCCACTGGCCGACAATCAACTTGCGCAGCTGCGACCGACCCGCGCCGAGGGTTTTGAGGATCGCCACCAGATCGTAACGGCTGCGGCAGTAGTGCCCCATCGCCACGGCGACGGCCGCAACGGCCAGCAGCAGGGTTAACAGCGCCGACAGCAGCAGGAACTGCTGGGAACGTTCAAGAGATTTGCCTAGCGCCCCTTCATCCTGCTCTAGCCCGTACCAGCGGTGTTCCGGCTTGAGCTGCGGCAGAAGCCATTTTTCATACGCCTCCAGCTGTGCGGGCGTACCGCCAAACTTATAGCGCCAGGTGACGCGGCTTCCCGGCTGGACGGCGTTGGTTTTCGCGACATCGGCGGTGTTCATCAGCAGGCGCGGCGCGAGCTGGAACGGGTTAAAGCCGGAATCGGGCTCCTGCACCACTTCCCCGGCAATTTTCAGGGTGGCATCACCAACGTCAATACTGTCGCCGGGCTTCAGGTTAAGAAGCGCCATCAGACGCGAAGCCAGCAATACCGTACCGGAGGCCGGTTTTAGCCCCGGCGGGCTGGTTTGTAGCTCGCCGTACATCGGGTAGATGTCATCCACGGCCTTCACGCTGGCAAGCTGCGGCGTGTCGCCCGCAAAGGTCATGGTCTGGAAGGTGATTTGCTCCCCTACCTTCAGCCCTTCCTTGCGCGCTTCTTCGATCCAGCCCGGCGGGACGGGTCGGGAACTTTGCAGCGCCCGGTCCCCCGCCATAAATTCGCGGCTCTGCTGGCTAAGCCCTTTTTCCATGCGATCGCTGACGCTGCCGAGCGCCAGCACGCAGGCCACCGCCAGGCTCAACGCCAGCCAGACAATCAGCAGCGAGGGCGAGCGCCATTCGCGCCAAAACCAGCGGGCAATCATGCTTCCTCCTGAAGAATACCGTTCACCAGCCGCAGGCGGCGGTCGCAGCGGGCGGCCAGCTGCGGATCGTGGGTAACCAGAATCAGCGTGGTGCCGTGCTCGCGGTTGAGCGAAAACAGCAGATCGGCAATTTTATCCCCGGTTTTACGATCGAGGTTGCCCGTTGGCTCATCGGCAAACAGCACTTCCGGGCGTCCGTTAAACGCCCGCGCCAGCGCCACGCGCTGCTGCTCGCCGCCGGACAACTGCGCCGGAAGGTGGTCAAGCCGCTTCCCCAGCCCAAGCTGTTCCAGCAACGCTTTGGCGTGATCGCGGCTTTCGCGGGTATTTTCGCCGCGCAGCAGGCCCGGCAGCTCGACGTTTTCCAGCGCGTTGAGGGTCGGGATCAGCATAAAGGACTGAAAGACAAACCCGATATGCCGGGCGCGCAGCGCGGCGCGCGCCTCTTCATCAAGCGCGTGAAGGGGCTGGCCGACCAGGTTCACCTCGCCGCTGCTGCCATCGTCCAGGCCGGCCAGGATCGCCAGCAGCGTGGACTTACCGGAACCGGATTCGCCAATCAGCGCGATGCTTTCGGCGCGTTTGACAACGAGTTCAACTCCGGTAAGGATGGAAAGCTCGTGTTCTCCCTGACCGACGGACTTCTTAAGACGATGAACTTCAACAATGTTTTCCGCTGGCATTTGCCCTTCCTGTTTTTGATGCTGATGACCTTCCGCGCGGCGGCTGCGGACACGTTACTGGTGCTGGGCGACAGCCTGAGCGCGGGCTATCGTATGGCCGCCAGCGCGGCCTGGCCCGCGCTGCTCAATGATAAATGGCAGTCCGGGACGTCTGTCGTTAACGGCAGCATCAGCGGCGATACGTCGCAGCAGGGCCTGTCGCGCCTGCCTGCCCTGCTCAAGCAGCATCAGCCGCGCTGGGTGCTGGTTGAACTGGGCGGCAACGATGGCCTGCGAGGCTTCGCGCCGCAGCAAACCGAGCAAACGCTGCGGACCATTTTGCAGACCATTAAGGCCGCTAACGCCCAGCCGCTGCTGATGCAAATTCGCCTGCCCGCTAACTACGGCCGTCGGTATAATGAGGCGTTTAGCGCGATCTATCCTAAGCTTGCCAAAGAGTTTGATATTCCGCTGCTGCCATTTTTCATGGAAGAGGTCTATCTCAAGCCCCAGTGGATGCAGGACGACGGCATTCACCCCAATCGCGATGCCCAGCCGTTTATTGCCGACTGGATGGCAACCCGGCTGGCACCTTTAGTAAAACATGACTCGTCAAACAGCTGAGAACCTGACAGGTAAAGTTATGCAAAAATCGGTCTTAATAACAGGATGTTCCAGCGGAATTGGCCTCGAAAGCGCCCTTGAGCTGAAGCGCCAGGGGTTTTGGGTACTGGCAGCCTGCCGTAAACCCGAAGATGTCGAACGCATGAGAGGGCTCGGTTTTACCGGCATCCTGCTGGATCTGGATTCGCCGGAGAGCGTGGAGCAGGCCGCCGATGAGGTTATCGCCCTGACCAATAACCGGCTTTACGGCCTGTTCAACAATGCGGGCTATGGCGTGTACGGCCCGTTACAGACCATCTCGCGGGAACAGCTGGAACAGCAGTTCTCCGCTAACGTTTTCGGCGCGCATCAGCTCACCATGCGCCTGCTTCCCGCCATGCTGCCGCACGGCGAAGGGCGGATTGTCATGACCTCCTCGGTGATGGGCCTGATCTCCACGCCGGGCCGCGGAGCTTATGCCGCCAGCAAATACGCGCTGGAGGCGTGGTCCGATGCGCTACGCATGGAACTGCGCCACAGCGGCATTAAGGTCAGCCTGATTGAGCCCGGCCCTATCCGTACCCGGTTCACGGAAAACGTTAACCAGACGCAGGCAGACAAGCCGGTCGAAAACCCCGGTATTGCCGCACGCTTCACGCTGGGGCCGGAGGCGGTGGTCGCCAAAGTGCGTCACGCGTTTGAGAGCGACAACCCCAAAACGCGCTATCCGGTCACGCTGGTGACCCATGCCGTCGGCTGGTTAAAACGCCTGCTGCCGGGACGGATGATGGACAAAATTTTGCAGGGTTGAGTTGAAGCGATGACGCTTACCCCCATGTAAAGAGTAAACCGACAAAAGAGAATGCCGCATGTCCGTACAGAATATCGTCAACATAACTGAAGCTAACCTGCAACAGACGCTCGAACAGTCAATGGCTAAACCGGTGCTGTTCTACTTCTGGTCTGAACGCAGCCAACACTGTCTGCAACTGACGCCGGTCCTGGAAAGCCTTGCTGCGCAATACAACGGCCAGTTCATTCTGGCGAAACTGGATTGTGACGCCGAACCGATGGTGGCATCCCAGTTTGGCCTGCGTGCGATCCCGACCGTCTACCTGTTCCAGAACGGTCAGCCCGTCGATGGCTTCCAGGGGCCGCAGCCGGAAGAAGCGATCCGCGCCCTGCTGGATAAAGTTCTGCCGCGTGAAGAAGAGCTGAAGGCGCAGGAAGCGATGGCGCTGATGCAGGAAGGCAAATACGACGAGGCGCTGCCGCTGTTAAAAGACGCGTGGCAGCTGTCGAATCAAAACAGCCAGATTGGTCTGCTGCTGGCAGAAACCCAGATTGCGCTGCACCGCCCTGAAGACGCGGAAGCCGTTCTGAAAACCGTTCCGATGCAGGATCAGGACACCCGTTATCAGGGCCTGGTGGCGCAGATTGACCTGCTGAAACAGGCGGCGGATACCCCTGAAATTCAGCAGCTTCAGCAGCAGGTTGCAGACAACCCGGCGGATGCGGCGCTGGCAAGCCAGCTCGCGCTCCAGCTGCATCAGGTGGGGCGTAACGAAGAGGCGCTGGAACTGCTGTTTAGCCATCTTCAGAAAGACCTGAGCGCCGCAGACGGTCAGGCGCGGAAGATGTTCCAGGAGATCCTGGCCGCACTCGGTACCGGTGACGCCCTGGCGTCAAAATATCGTCGTCAGCTGTACGCGTTGTTATATTGATGCACTTTGCCCGGTGGCGGCTTCGCCTTACCGGGCCTACAAAAGCACGAATCGTAGGCCGGGCAAACGCAGTGCCGCCCGGCACAATCAGCGCACGTTTTTCAACGGCGTCACCACCAGCTGGTGGCGTGCGTTGTAGAACTTCCGATAGGTCAGGTAGCAGGCAATAATCGTCGACAGGCTCGCGGTGGAGAGCAGCATAAACGTCACCATTATCTGGTACTTAATCGCTTTAACCGGATCGATACCGGCAAAAATCAGCCCCGACATCATGCCCGGCAGACTGACCAGCCCCACGGTTTTCGCAGAATCCACCGTGGGGATCAGCGAAGAACGAATGCTGTCACGAATCAACCGCGCCGAGGCCACCTTCGGCGTTGCCCCCAGGCTTAGCTTTTCCTGAAGCTGCTGCTGCTCGCTGCTGAAGCGTTGCCCCAGATTGTTGTAGCACAACCCTACCGCCACCATCGCGTTACCCGCAATCATCCCGGAAATGGGGATCACCTGCATCGGCGTAAATTCTATCGAGCCGGAGAGCACCAGCACCGCCAGCGTTAACGCGGTCCCGGTGGTAATCGCGATAAACGACGAGATGAACGCTTTATCGATGTATTTACTGCGCTTTTGCGCATTCCACGCCGCGTTGAAGCAGATAAACAGCACCATCAGCAGCGTCAGTACCGCATGGTTGACGTTGAAGATGTATTTCAGCACGTAGCCGACAATGATGAGCTGGATGACCGCGCGGGCGATACTCCACAGAATATCTTTCTCCAGCCCCAGCTTTTCCCGGTAGCTGACCACAATCGCCACCAGCACCAGTACCATCGACAGCGCCAGCGATTCGTTCGTTATATTATGTTCACCCACGGTTAGCCTCCTGCATTTTCCCGCCCTGCGGCCTGAGCGTGATGACATCATCCGCATGGCTAATTTCGTTTGAATCGTGCGTCACCCACAGCACGGCAATATCCTGTTCACGGGCGTAGCGATGAATAATCTCATTCACGTTGCGCTTGTTGGCGTCATCCAGTGCGCTGGTGATCTCGTCCAGCAGCAGCACCTTCGGCAGGAATTGCAGGTTACGGATCAGCGATACGCGCTGCTTTTCCCCGCCTGACAGGTCGGCAATCGATTTGGTCAGCGTCTCCGGCGAAAGCCCAAACCGGGCCAAATCGTCGGCAAACGTTTCAGGTTCAGGCGTTTGGTTGCGGATTTGCCAGGGGAACACCAGATTGTCGTACACCGTATCGCCAAACAGGGACGGCGTCTGCACGCAGTAGGACACCTGCTGGCGGTAGCGTTCCGGTGAAAGCGTGGCGATATCCTTCCCTTCAAACAGGATCGTTCCCTCCGTTGGGCTCAGTAACGAGGCCACGATTTTCAGAAGCGTGCTTTTACCGCAGCCGGAGGGGCCGGTTATGAGCTTAAATTCGCCCGGTGAAAGGCAAAAATCGACGTGCTGAAGGATCGTGTTGTCACCCACGCGAAAGCCAACATCCCTGATATCCAGAAGATTTTTTTTATTATTCATTCCGATTCCATTTAACGCTTTTAAGAGAACAGCCTGTAGCATAATCCTTTCAGGTTCACAGTGCGAATAGCCTTAAGCTATGGCTAGTGTTAAACTTTTTGTTTGCTCATTGTCACCTCTATCACTACAGGTAGTAAGCCGCATGACACATATTTTTTATGAGTTTTCCTCCCTGAAGCCAGGTGTGCCTGATGTCGAAACATTAATGGAAGTCATCAATTCGTCGGAACTCACGCGTTTTGTTATGGGTGCAGAGGTTGTCGATTTTGTTAAGAAGGCACTCATCGTTAACACCACGATTGGCAGCTTTAAGAACTGCTATTTTGCTTTCGATGACGGGGCTTACTTTCTCGAATTTGACAGCAAGGGTAAATCCAGACGCTTTACCGAGGTGCCGGACTGGTTCGTTTCGCCTGCGGAATTTGCCCGCTCGCAATGGCTGATCAACCATGACCTGGCCGATGTGAAGGCGACGGCGTTTATTGACGTGCTGATGTCCTACCCGCTAAAAGAACGCCGGGCGCACTGCAATCTGCTGTTTGGTCTGGATCTGCATAAGGTCAATGTGGTTCCGGCGCCCGCCGCGCCTGTGGGAAAAATGGGCAATAAGAACGGAAAAACCACCAAGCCTCGCGTCACGGATCTCGGCTCTTTTGAGCTTTTTACCGCCTTCTTTGCGCGCATGAAAACCGCCGTCAACGCTAATGCATTCCCCACGCTACAGGTGCTGACCGGTCAGGAGAATCTTGCCAAAGCGCCGCACAGCCTTAAGCAAGGGATCAGAACCTGGTTTAAAGCGATCACCGGCGATCTGCCGCCGAACAACAAACGTGTCGGAGCGGGCAATGCAGTGCTGTTCTGCGCCCCGATCCGCGAACAGATCCAGCAGATAGAGGCTATTGGCCTGGAAAAATACTATCAAGGCTTATCGAAAGCCATCGCTGACGCCGGGGATGGGTTTATCACCGACTTCAGCTACACCTGGTCAGAAGACTAAGCGTCTGGGCCCTGCTCTCCTGGCGGGGCATTTTAATTTTACCAGTCCGGTTCCCACCTCTTTACAGGGGCGAAATCCCGCCCGTTAACCGATATACTAACGTTCAACAATTACGCAATTTTTCCCGCTACGGCATGCAAAACAGGAGGTTTTTATGCTCATCGTTGTCCCTGTCCTTATTTTCGTTGCGCTGGTTATCGTGGGCGCAGGCATCAAAATTGTCCCGCAGGGTTACCAGTGGACCGTCGAACGCTTCGGTCGCTACACCAATACCCTTCAGCCTGGTTTAAGCCTGATCGTCCCCTTCATGGACAGAATTGGGCGCAAGATCAACATGATGGAGCAGGTCCTGGATATCCCTTCCCAGGAAGTCATCTCGAAGGATAACGCCAACGTCACCATTGATGCGGTGTGCTTTATTCAGGTGATAGACGCGCCGAAAGCGGCCTATGAGGTGAGCAACCTGGAGCTGGCGATCGTCAACCTGACGATGACCAACATCCGTACCGTGCTGGGCTCGATGGAGCTGGACGAAATGCTCTCCCAGCGTGACAGCATCAATACCCGCCTGCTGCACATTGTGGATGAAGCAACCAATCCGTGGGGGATCAAGGTAACCCGCATTGAGATCCGCGACGTGCGCCCACCGGCAGAGCTGATCGCTTCCATGAACGCGCAGATGAAGGCCGAGCGTACCAAGCGTGCCTATATCCTTGAAGCCGAAGGGGTGCGCCAGGCCGAGATCCTGAAAGCGGAAGGGGAAAAACAGTCGCAGATCCTGAAAGCCGAGGGCGACCGTCAGTCTGCCTTCCTCCAGGCGGAAGCGCGTGAACGTTCGGCAGAGGCGGAAGCCCGCGCGACGCAAATGGTATCCGAGGCGATTGCCGCCGGGGATATCCAGGCCGTGAACTACTTCGTCGCGCAAAAATATACCGATGCACTGAAGGAGATCGGCTCTGCGAACAACAGCAAAGTGGTGATGATGCCGCTGGATGCCAGCAGCCTGATGGGATCTATCGCCGGGATTGCCGAACTGATCAAAGACGGCGGAAACGAGCGTAAAAAATGATTGAACTCATCGTTGCACATCCACATGCGTTCTGGCTAAGCCTCGGCGGCCTGCTGCTGGCCGCCGAGATGCTGGGCGGCAACGGTTATCTGCTGTGGAGCGGCATTGCCGCGGTGATTACCGGGCTGGTCGTCTGGCTGCTGCCTGTCGGCTGGGAGTGGCAGGGCGCGCTGTTTGCCGTACTGACGCTGGTGGCCGCCTGGCTGTGGTGGCGCTGGCTGAACAAACGCGTTCAGGAGCAGAAGCCAGTCGATGCGCATCTCAACCAGCGTGGGCAGCAGATCGTGGGTAAACGTTTCACGCTTGATAACGCGCTGATCAACGGACGCGGCCATATGCGCGTGGGGGACAGTTCGTGGCCGGTCGTGGCCGATGATGACCTCAGCGCCGGAACGCGGGTTGAGGTCATTGCGGTGGAAGGTATTACCCTGCGGGTTAAAGCCTGTTAGGCGTGGGTTTTGCGGTGGCAGCAGCCGGAAAGATTGTCGATAATCGGGCAGTCGGCGCTGTCATCTCCCGGGCAGGATTCCGCCAGCTGTAAAAGCTGCTCACGCATTGCCTGTAATTCGATAATATGGCGTTCGATCTCCGCCACTTTTTCCAGCGTACGTTTTTTCACGTCGGCACTGTGGCGCTTCGGATCGTTAAACAGGTTTACCAGCTCCCCGCACTCTTCCAGGTTGAATCCAACCTGTCTGGCCTGGCGCAGTAACGTCAGTTCATCAAGATGCAGTTGCGTATAGCTGCGGTAGCCGTTCTCACTGCGCAACGGTGGCGTCACCAGCCCTTTCTCTTCATAAAAGCGAATCGCTTTGCTGGTTAAGCCGGTTTTTTTCGCAACATCGCTGATATTCACATTTCCCCCTTGACCTTCCCCTTGATGGAAGGTTTAACCTTCATAACAGTTAGCGAAAAGCAGAGTGAAGGTCAACAATTGACCAGAACATTATACGGGAGTTTTGTTATGTCTCACACTATTGACCTGACGCTTGACGGCCTCTCCTGCGGCCACTGCGTCAAACGCGTTAAAGAAAGTCTGGAGCAGCGCCCTGACGTGGAAAGCGCTGAGGTGACTATCGATCATGCCGCCGTGACCGGCAACGCCAGCGCCGACGCGCTGATTGATACTATCAAACAGGCCGGTTACGGGGCGGAGTTAAGCCACCCAAAGGCTAAACCGCTGGCAGAGTCATCATCCCCGTCGGAAGCACTGACAGCGGCCACTCCTGAGCTTCCGGTAGCGGATGACATTGATGACAGCCAACAGCTGCTGATCAACGGCATGAGCTGCGCCAGCTGCGTTTCACGGGTACAGAATGCCTTGCAGGCGGTCCCGGGCGTAGCGCAGGCACGGGTAAACCTGGCGGAGCGTACTGCGCTGGTGATGGGCAGCGCCTCCGCCGCAGATTTAGTACAGGCCGTTGAGAAAGCGGGCTACGGGGCGGAGGCCATCGAAGATGATGCCGAGCGCCGCGAGCGCCAGCAGGAAACGGCTATCGCCACCATGAAGCGCTTCCGCTGGCAGGCGATCGTCGCCCTGCTGGTTGGTATTCCGGTGATGGTGTGGGGCATGATGGGTGACAACATGATGGTCACCGCTGATAACCGCACCCTGTGGCTGGTGATTGGTGTCATTACCCTTGCGGTCATGGTGTTTGCAGGCGGGCATTTTTACACCAGCGCCTGGAAGAGCCTGAAAAACCGCACGGCGACGATGGACACGCTGGTCGCGCTCGGGACGGGAGCCGCGTGGCTCTATTCAATGAGCGTTAACGTCTGGCCGCAGTGGTTCCCGATGGAAGCTCGCCACCTCTACTATGAAGCAAGCGCGATGATTATTGGTCTGATTAACTTAGGCCACATGCTCGAAGCCCGCGCTCGCCAGCGCTCGTCGAAAGCGCTGGAAAGATTACTCGATTTAACCCCGCCGACGGCCCGCGTGGTGACGGACGACGGGGAGAAAAGCGTTCCGCTTTCGGAGGTGCAGCCGGGTATGACGCTGCGCCTGACCACCGGCGATCGCGTGCCCGTCGACGGTGAAATCACTCAGGGCGACGCCTGGCTTGATGAAGCCATGCTGACCGGTGAGCCGATCCCCCAGCAGAAATCCCATGGCGATGCGGTGCATGCGGGTACGGTGGTGCAGGACGGAAGCGTGCTGTTCCGCGCCAGCGCCGTTGGCAGCCATACCACCCTGTCGCGCATCATCCGCATGGTCCGCCAGGCCCAGAGCAGCAAGCCGGAAATCGGCCAGCTTGCCGATAAAATTTCCGCTATTTTTGTCCCCGTGGTGGTCGGCATTGCCCTGTTCAGCGCGGCGATCTGGTATTTCTTCGGCCCGGCACCGCAGATTGTCTACACTCTGGTGATTGCCACCACGGTGCTGATCATCGCCTGCCCTTGTGCGCTTGGCCTGGCCACGCCGATGTCGATTATCTCCGGCGTCGGTCGCGCCGCCGAGTTTGGCGTGCTGGTCCGTGACGCCGACGCGCTACAGCGGGCAAGCACGCTGGACACCCTTGTCTTCGATAAAACCGGTACGCTCACCGAGGGCAAACCCCAGGTGGTGGCCGTCAATACCGCGGGCTGTACGGAAGCGGATGCCCTGCGCCTTGCCGCGGCGCTGGAACAAGGTTCCAGCCACCCGCTAGCGCGCGCCATCCTTGAGAAAGCCGGCGATGCCCGCCTGCCGCAGGTAAGCAACTTCCGCACCCTGCGCGGTTTAGGGGTCAGCGGGGAAGCCGAAGGGCATACGCTGCTGCTGGGTAACCAGGCACTGCTGAATGAAAACGGCGTTGATACGTCCGCGCTGGAAGCTGAGCTTAACGCGCAGGCTTCTCAGGGGGCGACACCGGTTCTGCTGGCAATGGATGGACAGGCGGCGGCGCTGCTGGCTGTGCGCGATCCGTTACGCCAGGACAGCGTGGATGCCCTAAAGCGCCTGCACCGCGCGGGCTACCGACTGGTGATGTTAACGGGTGATAATCCGACGACCGCTAACGCCATCGCAAGAGAAGCCGGGATTGATGAGGTGATAGCCGGCGTATTGCCGGATGGCAAAGCGGACGCCATCATGAAACTGCAACGTGAAGGACGTCAGGTGGCGATGGTCGGCGACGGTATCAACGACGCCCCGGCGCTGGCGCAGGCTGACGTAGGCATTGCGATGGGCGGCGGGAGCGATGTTGCCATTGAGACTGCGGCGATCACCCTGATGCGGCACAGCCTGATGGGCGTGGCGGACGCGCTGGCGATTTCGAAAGCCACGTTGCGCAACATGAAGCAGAACCTGCTGGGGGCATTCATCTACAACTCACTCGGCATTCCGGTTGCCGCCGGGATTTTGTGGCCGCTGACCGGCACTCTGCTGAACCCGGTGGTCGCGGGTGCGGCGATGGCGCTCTCGTCCATTACCGTGGTGAGCAACGCCAACCGCCTGCTGCGGTTTAAACCGAAGGATTGAACCTTGTTCTCGTACGCGCTAGCATGACCCTTTCCGATCATGGAGCGCGTATGAGTCTGTTTAGCCGTATAAAAGCATCGTTTCGCGCCCTCTTTCCCCGCCGTTATGCCTGGCCCGGCATGGATATTTCGCTTCCGGGCGGACGGCATCTGCACCTGGTGGGAAGCATCCATATGGGCACACAGGATATGTCACCCCTGCCCGCCGGCCTGATTAAACTGCTGAAGCGCGCCGACGCGCTGATCGTCGAGGCCGACATCTCCGGCCACGAGTCGCCGTTTGCCGGGCTGGAAAGCGACCTCCCGCTGGCGGAACGTCTGGACGATGCTCAGCTCGCGGAGCTGACGCGCATTGCCAACGAGACGGGCGTATCGCTATCCATGATTGATACCCTGCCGCTGTGGCAAATCGCGATGGTGTTACAGGCCACGCAGGCGCAGCGCCTGGGCCTGCGCGGCGATTACGGCATTGATTATCAGCTGCTGAATATGGCACGGGCGCGCACTATGCCCGTCATCGAACTGGAAGGGACGGACAGCCAGATAGCGCTCCTGCGTCAGCTTCCGGACGACGGACGTATGCTGCTGGAAGATACCCTGACCCACTGGCACACCAATGCGCGGCTTCTGCAAACCATGATTGGCTGGTGGCTGGACGCGCCGCCGGCAGACGGCAAGCTGGCGTTACCGTCGACGTTCAGTGAATCGTTGTATGATGTGCTGATGAACGCGCGTAACCAGGCGTGGCGGGAGACGCTGTATGCCCTGCCTGCTGGTCGTTATGTCGTCGCGGTTGGCGCGTTGCATTTGTACGGCGAAGGGAATTTGCCGTCGCTGCTGAAGTAAAAAAATGGCCAATATCGCTATTGGCCCGTCAAAGAGGAATTTCATCGTTTTTATTATACCGAAGTGACCTTCGGTTGAGCCGATTGTCGCTCAAAGTGACCATCACTGCCAATACTATTGCGCAAGATGGTGCTATTTTTTAGACAAACGTCAGGCGTATGCTGCTGGTATGAATCGTCTGTCGTAAGAAGGATAGCCATGACTCCCGCCGTTAAATTACTCGAAAAAAACAAAATTTCTTTCCGGATCCACACCTACGATCACGATCCGAACGAAACCAACTTTGGTGATGAAGTGGTGCGCAAGCTGGGGCTGAACGCGGACCAGGTCTACAAAACGCTGCTGGTCGCGGTGAATGGCGATATGAAGCACCTCGCCGTGGCGGTGACGCCCGTCGCCGGTCAGCTCGATTTGAAAAAAGTGGCCAAAGCGCTGGGGGCGAAAAAGGTCGATATGGCCGACCCGATGGTTGCGCAACGCACGACCGGATATCTTGTCGGCGGGATCAGCCCGCTCGGCCAGAAAAAGCGTCTGCCGACGCTGATCGATGCGCCTTCGCAGGAATTTGAGACGATCTACATTTCTGGCGGCAAGCGCGGGCTGGATATCGAACTGGCCGCGGGCGATCTGGCGAAAATGCTGGATGCGACGTTTGCGGATATTGCGCGCCGGGATTGAGAAAATTGCCCGGTGGTGCTGCGCTTACCGGGCCTACATTCGAATCGTAGGCCGGGTAAGGCGTAGCCGCCACCCGGCAACAAAACCACTACTGCCAGCTCACCTCGCCCTTCGGCTCATACGCGTTCACGTCAATCGGTGAATTCTGCTGGATAAACTGCTTCAGCACCTCCGCATCAATAAAGCCGGTATTCACATAGCCCGGTTTGTTATCAATGTGCGGATAGCCGTCGCCGCCGGTGGCATTGAAGCTTAACGTTGCCAGGCGGTAGGTTTTCGCCGGATCAACAGGCTCACCCTTGATCTTGAGATCGTTGAGCTTGCCGTCCTTCGCCACGAAGCTGACGTTAGCAAACTGCGGATACGCCCCCGAGTCCGGCTTCATCTGCGCCACGGCCGTCAGGTAGTCAATCACCTCTTTCCCGCTCATGTCCGCATACACCACCACGTTGCCAAACGGCTGTACCTTCAGCACGTCTTTATAGGTGATGTTTCCGCCTTCGATGGAATCACGAATACCGCCGCCGCTCATCACGCCAAAATCCGCATTCGTGCGCGCCATCTGCGCGGCCAGCACCAGACGCCCCATGTTGGTCTGCACGAAGCGGACTTTGCTGCGGTCCCCTTCCAGACGACCGTTAAGCGTGCCAATCTTCACGTCCAGCTGCGCTTTCCCTTTGCTCTGGAACGGCGTCAGCAGGGAGAGCATCTGCTGGTTTTCAGCGATCTCTGGCGTGTAGAGTACGCGTTCGCTTTTGCCGTCCGGGTAGGTGACTTTCTTCTTCAGGTTCACCGGGATGAGCTGATAGTGCACCAGCTTCATCTCGCCGTTACGGAATTCAAAATCCGCGCGGCCAACGTATTTCCCCCACTCGTGGGCCTGCACGATCCAGATCCCGTTCTGACGGTCCGGCGCGCACGGCGTGCCCGGCACGTAGTCCACCTGCTTTTTGTTCTCCGACGCCATGCAGACCGGATCCTGCGAATGGCCGCCCACAATCATCGCCAGCGAGCCCGCTGGCAGGCTGCGCGCCATCTCTACGTCGCCCGGCGCGTTGGAGCCGTGCTGACCATTATCGTAATGCCCCATGTGGGTGGTCGCGATAATCACATCCGGCTTTTCATTCTGCTGCAACTCCTGGATCACCAGCTTCGCTTCGTCCGCCGGTTTACGGAATTCAATGTCGGTGAAATATTCAGGGTTGCCAATTTTGGCCGTATCGTCAGTGGTTAAGCCGATGACCGCGATCTTCAGATCCTGACGCTTAAACAGCGCCCACGGTTTAAACAGGCGCTCGCCGGTGCTTTTCTGATAAATATTGGCGGAAAGGAACGGGAATTTGGACCACTTCTCCTGCTGGCGCAGCACGCTCAGCGGATTATCAAACTCGTGGTTTCCGACCGCCATCGCGTCGTAGCCGATTAGATTCATGCCGCGAAAATCAGGCTCGGCATCCTGTAAATCCGATTCCGGTACGCCGGTATTAATATCCCCGCCCGACAGCAGCAGCACGCTGCCGCCCTGGGCCGCGACCTCTTTGCGAATGCCGTCCACCAGCGTTTTTTGCGCCGCCAGGCCATATTCACCGTATTCGCTGCGCCAGAAATGGCCGTGATGATCGTTCGTGTGGAGAATGGTAATTTTATAGGTTTTATCTTTTTCATAAGCCTGCGCGGGCAGGCTTGTCAGCCCCCATGCGGCGATGAGCGCCAGCGCGACGCCACGCTTTATTAACTTCATCTTCTCTCTCCCTGACCCATAGACAAACGCAAAAATTACAGTGACTCACAAGAATAGACAAATAAGTTTTCAGAATTGCGACTTTCTTCAAATGTCACGGACGAGTATGTTAGTCGGATAATAATTACTCCCTGCATCTCTAATAACAAATTGACGTGGTATTTATGGCAATCAGTGAATCAACCCAGCCTGTTCAGGGCGCTCCGGCGTCGCCGCCGAAATCGCGCACTTCCTTTAAAGTATTAGGCGCAATCAGTCTTTCTCACCTGCTCAACGACATGATCCAGTCGCTGATTCTGGCGATCTATCCGCTGTTGCAGTCCGAGTTCTCATTAACCTTCGTGCAGATCGGGATGATTACCCTGACCTTCCAGCTGGCCTCTTCACTGCTACAGCCGGTGGTGGGCTACTGGACGGACAAATACCCGATGCCATGGTCGCTGCCCATTGGTATGTGCTTCACCCTGAGCGGGCTGGTGCTGCTGGCGATGGCGGGCAGCTTTGAGGCGGTACTGGTTGCCGCGGCGCTGGTGGGTACCGGTTCATCGGTATTCCATCCGGAGTCGTCCCGCGTGGCGCGTATGGCCTCCGGCGGACGTCACGGGCTGGCGCAGTCTCTGTTCCAGGTGGGGGGCAACTTTGGTAGCTCCCTTGGTCCCCTGCTGGCGGCGGTAATCATTGCGCCCTACGGTAAAGGCAACGTGGCGTGGTTTGTGCTGGCCGCGCTGCTGGCGATTGTCGTGCTGGCGCAAATCAGCCGCTGGTATGCCGCGCAGCATCGCGTGAATAAGGGTAAGCCTGTGGCGAAGGTTATCAACCCGCTTCCGCGCAACAAGGTGATCCTGGCCGTCAGCGTGCTGCTGGTGCTGATTTTCTCAAAATATTTCTATATGGCGAGCATCAGCAGCTATTACACCTTCTATCTAATGCAAAAATTCGGATTATCGGTACAAAACGCCCAGTTTCACCTCTTCGCCTTCCTGTTTGCGGTGGCGGCAGGCACGGTGATTGGAGGGCCTGTTGGCGATAAAATTGGGCGTAAATATGTGATTTGGGGCTCTATCCTCGGCGTCGCACCGTTTACCCTTCTTTTACCGTACGCAAGTCTGGAGTGGACCGGGATTTTGACGGTGATTATTGGTTTTATTCTCGCATCGGCATTCTCAGCCATTCTGGTCTATGCGCAGGAGCTACTGCCGGGACGTATCGGTATGGTTTCCGGCCTCTTTTTCGGTTTTGCCTTTGGCATGGGCGGCCTTGGCGCAGCCGTGTTAGGGATGGTTGCAGACCACACCAGCATCTTCCTGGTTTATAAAATCTGCGCTTTCCTGCCACTTCTGGGGATGTTGACCATATTCCTGCCTGACAACCGCCATAAAGCGTAATTTCACGGCTGCCAAAGTTAAACTTTGGCAGCCGGATAACCTGATGCCATAAGGCTTTCCTCTGACTCCTCCCCGCAAACTTAGTAAAACCTGCCCTTTTTCACGCTTATTGCCTTTTTATTCCTGTTTCAACAATTATTCATAAACATAAGGGTAAAAATTGTCATAAACTATTAATCGGCTTTTTGGTATTTGCACCAAAAATGGATCACCCATCGCGAAAGGAGACGGAATGCACCACGCCACACCGCTTATCACCACCATTGTTGGTGGACTTGTGCTCGCTTTTATCCTCGGCATGATTGCCAACAAACTGCGTATTTCGCCCCTGGTAGGCTATTTGTTAGCGGGCGTGCTGGCAGGACCGTTTACGCCCGGTTTTGTCGCAGATACCAAACTTGCACCGGAGCTGGCGGAACTGGGCGTTATCCTGCTGATGTTTGGCGTCGGTCTGCATTTTTCGCTGAAGGATCTGATGGCGGTAAAGTCGATCGCCATACCGGGAGCGATCGCCCAGATAGGGGTGGCGACGCTGCTGGGCATGGCGCTTTCGGCGGTGCTGGGCTGGTCAATCATGACCGGCATCGTATTTGGGCTGTGTCTTTCAACCGCCAGTACCGTGGTGCTGCTGCGCGCGCTTGAAGAGAGACAGCTGATAGACAGCCAGCGCGGGCAAATCGCGATCGGCTGGCTGATTGTAGAAGATCTGGTGATGGTGTTGACGCTGGTGCTGCTGCCCGCCGTCGCCGGGATGATGGAAAAAGAGAATATCGGCTTCGCCTCGCTGGCGCTGGATATGGGCATTACCATCGGTAAGGTGGTGGCGTTTATCGCCATCATGATGCTGGTGGGCCGTCGTCTGGTGCCGTGGATCATGTCCCGCAGCGCCGCTACCGGCTCGCGTGAACTGTTTACGCTTTCGGTCCTTGCGCTGGCGCTGGGCATTGCCTTTGGCGCCGTCGAGCTGTTCGACGTCTCCTTTGCGCTGGGCGCGTTCTTCGCCGGAATGGTGCTGAACGAGTCCGAACTGAGCCACCGTGCCGCGCACGATACCCTGCCGCTGCGCGATGCGTTCGCGGTGCTGTTCTTTGTCTCCGTCGGGATGCTGTTCGACCCGATGGTCCTGATTCATCAGCCGCTGGCCGTGCTGGGCACGCTGGCAATCATCATCTTCGGTAAGTCGCTGGCGGCCTTCTTCCTGGTGCGGATGTTCGGCCACTCGCCGCGCACGGCGCTGACCATTGCCGCCAGCCTGGCGCAGATTGGTGAGTTTGCCTTTATTCTGGCCGGTCTGGGTATGGCTCTGAACCTGCTGCCGCAGGCGGGGCAAAATCTGGTGCTGGCGGGGGCGATCCTCTCCATCATGCTCAATCCGGTATTGTTTGCCCTGCTGGAAAAATACCTCGAGAAGACCGAAACCCTCGAAGAGCAGACGCTGGAAGAGGCAACGGAAGATGAGAAGCAGATCCCGGTGGATATCTGCAACCACGCGCTGCTGGTCGGCTTTGGCCGCGTCGGCAGCCTGCTCGGCGAGAAGCTGATGGCGCAGGGCATTCCGCTGGTGGTGATTGAGACGTCACGCACGCGCGTGGATGAGCTTCGCGAGCGCGGCATTCGTGCGGTGCTGGGCAACGCGGCTAACGAAGAGATTATGGAGCTTGCGCATCTGGACTGCGCCCGCTGGCTGCTGCTGACGATCCCGAACGGGTACGAGGCCGGTGAGATCGTGGCGTCCGCGCGCGAGAAGTGCCCGGGTATTGAGATCATTGCCCGAGCGCACTATGACGACGAGGTGGACTACATCACCGAGCGCGGCGCGAATCAGGTGGTGATGGGCGAGCGTGAGATTGCAAACACCATGCTGACGCTGCTGACGAAGCCGCCGGTTGAAGAGGCGGTGACGGGGTAAAAAAAGCCTGCTGGCGCTACGCTTAGCAGGCCTACAAGCAGCCCCGGTAAGCGTAGCGCCACCGGGGTTTTCTTTTAACAATCAACGATCCCAGTACGCCTCTTCGAGGCTGTCTTCCCGTTCCGGCAGCCCTCGCGTTAAGCGCGGCGAATGCTGGTTCAGCACCTGATAGCTCACGCGGTTCGCGTACTTGCACACCTGCGCCAGCGAGGAGTAGGTCAGCCAGGTGAACCTGTGTTTGCTGGAGTTCGGCACGTTGGTTTTATGGTAGGCGTTAGCGGTGATGTCGTGCAGCAGCGCGGCCAGCGCGCCGTCGCCCGCGCCGTTGGTGTTCATGATCTTCTCGGGACCGCCCATATACGGTGCGATGTGGGAGAAGATGCGCAGCGGGTTTACGCAGTCTTTATGACGCATGGCGCGGCTGAATTCGTACTGGTTAAATTCGGCAATCGCCCCCGGCAGCAGCGGGTGCTGGGTTTTGCGCTTGCTCTCTTCTTCCGTGAATCCCGCCATGTACAGCCCAACCGGACCGGCGGTGCAGAGCACCAGATCCACCCAGTCCAGCGCTTTATCGGACGCCAGCAGCGGATCGCTTTCGCCGGTCAACGCTTCGGCCTCTTCTTCGTTCATCGCCAGAATGGAGACGTGCTCCTTCAGGAAGGCCTGCCACCACTCCGGGTTGTCGGCAATCACGAATTTGGTGCCCAGCGTCAGGACCACCGGCACGTTGTATTTCTTCGCGTACTCAATCGCCTTCATGGTCGCTTCAGGCATCGGCTCGCCCGGTTTGCAGCGCACCAGGTAGGAGGTCAGCACCAGCGCAGACGCGCCCGCGATCACCTCTTCCGGGATACTTTCGGCGCGAAGCTTGTTCATATGGCCTGGGCTGATGGCGAAGGTCCGTTCGCCGGAATCGCTAATCAGCGTAAAGCAGCGGCCAATCGGCCCGTCAACGCCCTGCAAATAATTCAGATCGGTGCGGCTGGAGGTATTGCACAGGTAGCGGTAGGCATAGCCACCGATTTCGATATTACTACACATCACGCCAAGCAGGACCGAGCGGTCATCTGCCAGCACGGAGTAGTTGTGCATGGTATTACCGATGGTGCCGCCGGCAAACTGGTGGGTGATGAGATTGTCGCGCTTCAGCTCCTGATACAGCGCTTCAGCAACGTCATCCTCAATCACCAGCGAGTGCCCGGCGCTCAGACCATAACGAGCGACAAACGCGTCATCCACTTTGGCTTCAATGTCCACCAGCGTCTGATCGATACCCACCACCCAGGCTGCGCTGGTTTCGCTTTCCGGCTGGATTTGCTGTAGCAGCGGATCGCGGGCATCGACGGGGAAATAGTGTTTGGACTTACGTTTACCGGGAAATTTCATGGTCTGAACTGTGCAAAGAATACGGGCCGGGAATGGTAGCACAAACCCGGCCCGTAACGCGATCAGCGGCGAGTGGTGACCAGCGACACCATCATGTCGATGTGTTCAGGAGAGTCGTTAAGCGCCGGAATGTATTCGTATTTCGTTCCGCCCGCCTCCATGAAGAACTCTTTGTTCTGGACGGCAATCTCTTCCAGCGTTTCCAGACAGTCCGCCGAGAAGCCCGGCGACATCACCTGAATATGCTTCACGCCCTTCTCGCCCAGCATTTTAAGCGTTTCATCGGTATACGGCGTGAGCCACGGCTCGCGGCCAAAGCGCGACTGGAAGGTCATCATTACCTTCTCCGGCGGCAGGCCGAGCGCAGAGACCAGCTCGCGGGTCGTATCGCGGCAGCGCTGGGGGTAATCATCCCCTTCGTTGGCGAAACGCTGCGGAATACCGTGATAGGAAAGCAGCAGCAGATCCGGCTCGCCATGTTTTTCAAACGACGCGCGCACGCTGCTGGCGAGCGCCTGAATATACAGCTCGTTATCGGCGTAGTCGCGGATAAAGGTAATACCGGGAATACGGCGGCGAGTCGCCAGAATGCGCGCCAGTTCGTCCCAGACGGCAGCCACTGTGGAGCACGAATACTGCGGGTAAAGGGCGAGCACCACGATGTGCTCAACGCCCTGCGCCAGCAGAGAATCGACGGCGCTGGCCAGCGAAGGCTTACCGTAGCTCATGCCGAGCGCAACGGGCATGTCCGGCAGACGGGCGGCCAGCGCTTTTTCCTGACGACGGCTGTAAACCATCAGCGGCGAGCCCTCTTCCATCCACACGGACTGATAGAGCTTTGCCACACGCGGAGAACGAATCGGCAGAATAACGCCACGCAGCAGTGGCCACCACAGCAGTCTTGGGGTATCCACGACGCGCGTGTCGCTTAAAAATTGTCGCAGGTAGCGTTTTACCGCCGCTGGAGTAGGTGCTTCTGGGGTGCCCAGATTGGCAAGCAGGATGCCGGTTTTCGCCTGACTCATTCACGCCTCTTAACCATTTGATAGGTTGTCAATTGTAGCGGAAATGCGTTTAAACGAAACCCATTGCTGTAATAGGTAAGATGAGAATTTTTCTCACCCGGGATTCCGGGTGAGAGAGGTGCGGTTAGCCGAGGATTTTTTCCAGCTCTGCACGTACGTCAGCCACGGCTTTGGTGCCGTCAACTTTTGCGTATTTGGTGTTACCCGCCTGCGCTTCTTTGGTGTAGTAGCCGATCAGCGGCGCGGTCATCTGATGGTATTCCACCAGGCGCTTACGCACGGTCTCTTCCTGATCGTCTTTACGGGTGGTCAGCTCTTCGCCGGTCACGTCGTCTTTACCTTCAACCTTAGGCGGGTTGAATTTGATGTGGTAAACGCGGCCAGAGGCAGCGTGTACGCGACGGCCAACGATACGGTCAACGATCAGCTCGTCCGGCACGTCGAACTCCAGCACGTAGTCCACGTTGATGCCCGCTTCTTTCATGGCGTCAGCCTGAGGAATGGTGCGCGGGAAGCCGTCCAGCAGGAAACCGTTGCGGCAGTCTTCCTGAGCAATGCGCTCTTTGACCAGCGCGATAACCAGCTCGTCGGTCACCAGCTTGCCTGCATCCATGATGTCTTTAGCTTGTTTGCCCAGCTCGGAGCCAGATTTAACAGCGGCACGCAGCATGTCACCGGTAGAGATTTGCGGAATACCGTATTTCTCCATGATGAACTGAGCCTGAGTTCCCTTACCCGCGCCCGGAGCGCCAAGCAGAATAATACGCATTGCGAAAATCCCCTCAAATGTCGATTCAATTTTTCAAAAGCGCTAAACAATACCACCAGAACGGGTATCGCTCAAGGAAGGCGGGGAGGCTGAAACGGTTAATGAGGGGAGATAATTTGGGAGAGTGCGGTCTGGTGCCCTCACCCCGGCCCTCTCCCACGGGGAGAGGGAGAAGACCAGGGGAGACGTGGTCAGTTACGCCAGCAGCAGCGCATTCACACGTTTAATGAACAGGTTAGGATCTTCCAGGGTGCCGCGCTCGGCCAGCAGGGACTGATCCAGCAGCAGCTCAACCCACTCGGCGAAGCGGGCTTCGTCCTGAGTATCCGCCGCGCGTTTCACCAGCGGGTGATCCGGATTAAGCTCAAAGATATATTTCACTTCCGGCACGGCCTGGCCCGCCGCAGCGAACAGTTTCGCCATCTGGGTGCTCATTTCGTCCGCATCGGTGGTGACAATCGCCGGAGTATCGGTCAGACGGTGCGTGAAGCGCACCTCTTTCACGCGGTCGCCCAGCAGGGTTTTCACGCGCTCAACGAACGGCTCCAGCGCCTTCTCGGCTTCTTTCGCGCTTTCGTCCACTTCATCCGCCAGCTTGTCGATGGACTCGTCAGCTTTGGCAACGGACTGGAACGCCTTACCGTCGAACTCGGTCAGGTAGTTCATCATCCACTCGTCGATGCGGTCAGACAGCAGCAGCACTTCGATGCCTTTCTTACGCAGCAGCTCCAGGTGCGGACTGCTCTTCGCTGCCGCATAGCTGTCGGCGGTGATGTAGTAGATCTTCTCCTGCCCTTCCTTCATGCGGGAGACGTACTCTTCCAGCGACACGGTCTGTGCGGAAGAGTCGGTGTGCGTAGAGGCGAAGCGCAGCAGCTTAGCGATAGCTTCCACGTTCGCGGTGTCTTCCGCCGGACCTTCTTTCAGCACCAGGCCGAACTGTTTCCAGAAGGTCTGGTATTTTTCCGCGTCGTCTTTCGCCAGTTTTTCCAGCATCTGCAACGCACGTTTGGTCAGGGCGTTACGCAGATTACGGGTGACGGTGCTGTCCTGGAGGATTTCACGGGAGACGTTCAGCGGCAGATCGTTGGAGTCTATCAGGCCACGAACAAAGCGCAGATAGTTCGGCATGAACTGCTCTGCGTCATCCATGATGAAGACGCGCTGCACGTACAGCTTCAGGCCGTGCTTGTGATCGCGGTTCCACATGTCCCACGGTGCCTGCGCCGGAATGTACAGCAGGCTGGTGTACTCCTGCTTCCCTTCCACGCGGTTGTGGCTCCAGGTCAGCGGATCGGTAAAGTCGTGGGCGATGTGCTTATAAAACTCGTTGTACTCGTCGTCTTTGATTTCAGCCTTGTTACGCGTCCACAGCGCCTGCGCCTTGTTGATTTTCTCCCAGGAAACCACGGTTTCACCGTCTTTCTCTTCCTGTTTTTCAATCTCTACCGGCAGCGCGATGTGGTCGGAATATTTGCTGATGATGGAGCGTACGCGCCAGTCGTTCAGGAAATCATCTTCGCCTTCGCGCAGGTGGAGGGTGATTTCGGTGCCGCGATCTGCTTTGGTGATGTCATCAACGGTGTATTCGCCTTCCCCTTTGGATTCCCACAGCACGCCGTTCTCGGCGCTGTCGCCCGCCGCGCGGGTGCGCACGGTGACTTTGTCCGCCACGATGAACGCCGAGTAGAAGCCCACGCCGAACTGACCGATCAGCTGGCTGTCTTTCGCCTGGTCAGAGCCCATGGACTCCAGGAACGCTTTGGTGCCGGATTTAGCGATGGTGCCAAGATGGTCGATCACCTCGTCGCGATTCATCCCGATGCCGTTATCGGCAATCGTCAGGGTGCGGTTCTCTTTATTGAAAGAGACGCGCACGCGCAGCTCGCCGTCGCCTTCATACAGATCCGGGTTGGACAGCGCGCGGAAGCGCAGCTTGTCCGCCGCATCGGAGGCGTTGGAAATCAGCTCACGCAGGAAAATTTCTTTGTTGGAATACAGGGAATGGATCATCAGGTGCAGAAGCTGTTTCACTTCTGACTGGAAACCACGGGTTTCTTGTCCTTTCATCTAAGTCGACCTCAACAATGCCATTTAATGGGGTTGTAAAACGTTGAGTGAGAGATGGGGATAAGGGGGGAAATTTTCAAGCGGAGGCCGCGCACGCAGCCTCCGTTTGGTCAGAAAATAATCTTGTGACGTCCGGCCAGAGAGTGCGACAGCGTGGTGCCGTCGACCATCTCCAGCTCGCCGCCGACCGGCACGCCGTGGGCGATGCGGCTGGCGTCAACGCCGTACTGCGCGCACAGCTCGGCGATATAGTTGGCCGTGGCTTCCCCTTCCACCGTGGGGTTGGTGGCGAGGATCACCTCTTTGATCGTCTCGGACTCAAGACGCTGTTCAAGGCGATCGAGACCGATATCGTCCGGGCCAATGCCGTCCAGCGGGGAGAGGTGCCCCATCAGCACGAAATAGCGGCCGGAAAACTGCCCGGTTTGTTCGATGGCGTAAATGTCCGCCGGACTCTCCACCACGCAAATCTGGCCGTTTTCCTGACGACGCGGGTTCGTGCAGATGTTACAGACGTCCTGCTCGGTAAAGGTCCGGCAATCCGCACAGTGACCAATTTCTGACATAGCGCGGGTCAAAGCCTGCGCCAGGCGCATCCCGCCGCTGCGGTCGCGCTGCAATAGCGTAAACGCCATACGCTGCGCCGACTTCGGGCCAACGCCCGGCAGGCAGCGCAGTGCTTCCATTAACTGCGTGAGCAGCGGACTGGTTTGCATCAGAACGGCATCTTAAAGCCCGGCGGCAGCTGCATACCGCTGGAAACAGAGGCCATTTTCTCTTTCTGGGTTTCGTCGATACGGCGAGCGGCATCGTTAAACGCGGCTGCAACCAGATCTTCCAGCATCTCTTTGTCGTCTTCGAGCAGGCTCGGGTCGATTTCAACGCGACGGCAGTTATGCGCACCGTTGATGGTCACCTTGACCAGACCGGCACCGGATTCACCCGTGACTTCCAGCTGAGCGATCTCTTCCTGCATCTTCTGCATTTTTTCCTGCATCTGCTGAGCCTGCTTCATCAGGCCACCCAGACCGCCTTTTCCACCAAACATAGGCTTCTCTCTTCTTTCACGTTAAGGATTACAACCGTAAGTCAGACTCACGATCAAAGGGGGCGAATACTCTCTTCATCCAGATCGGCGTCGAAGAACCGGCGCAGGGTCTGGATGTTGTTATCCGCGATAATCGACTCGCGCGCCTGCGCGAGCTTCTCTTCATAAATCGCCTGTCGCCACTCGAGCGGCGTTTTCACCGCCGGATTATCATCTTCAATGATAGTCAATTCAACCGGCATGCCCTGTAAAGCGGCGAGCGCCTCGGCCAGCGCCTTTTGCGCGCCGGGGGAGTTGAGGTGCCGCTGGCCGGGACGCAGGTGCAGACGCACCTGATTGCCTTCCTGCTCTTTCCAGGCGTTCAGCGCGACCTGCTCCACCAGCTTCGGCAGTTGCAGTTTGCTGACCTCAGCGGCCCAGGCGTCGCGCGCGATGGACTCTTCGGCAAGCCTGGCGGAAAGCTCCGGCGTTTTTTCATGCTCCAGCGCCTTTTTCAGCGCTTTCGGCGTGGCGACCACTTCCTTGACCGTCTCAACAACGGTGGTCGCCTTCCAGCGGTAAGCCTCTTCTTTAGCCGGGGCTTTCTGCTCGAGCGCGGACGGTGCCGGGCGCGACTGTACGCGCTCCGTTACCGAAGCCAGTCGTTCAAGCGCGGCGTTGTTCACCGGCCGCGCTCTTCCTGGCGCTGCCGGTTCACTCTTTTTTGGTTTGGTTGCTCCCTGCGCACGCTGCAACTGGCTTCGTGCGGCAAGCACCGAACTGGTGGCATCCGACAGCGGCACGTTTTGCGGCGGCGGCGATGCCGGCTGCGGTGGCACCTGCTGCGGTGACATTACCGCCGTCGGCGCAACCGGCGCAAAGGACTGTCGGGGCGTTTCCGGCTCCGGCAAGGGCATACGCGGATGGAAAGCCAGCGCGCGCAGCAGCGTCATCTCAACGCCCATCCGGCGATCCGGCGCAAACGGCAGCTCTTTGCGGCCAATCAGCAGGGTTTGATAATAAAGCTGCACGTCAGCCGGCGGCACGGTGCGCGCAAGTTCACGCATCCGCTGCTCAATGGTCGCCATGTCCGCGCCAATGGCCGACGGGGACAGTTGCAGCATCGCCACGCGGTGCAGCAGGCTGAGCATCTCGACCAGCAGCGCTTCCCACTCAATGCCACGGGCGGCGGCATCGTTGACGAGCGTCATCACCCGCTCACCGTTGGCGGCGATCATCGCTTCGATAAGCGACAGCGCCTGATCGTCATCCAGCGTGCCGAGCATGGTGCTGACCACGTCGGTGGAGAGCTTACCGTCACCGCTGGCAATCGCCTGGTCGGTCAGGCTTAGCGCATCGCGCAGGCTGCCGTCCGCCGCACGGGCCAGCAGTTGCAGCGCGCGCGGTTCATGAACAATGTTCTCTTCATCGAGAATATGCTCAAGCTGAGCGCGGATCTGCTCAACGTCCAGCGCCTTCAGATGGAATTGCAGGCAGCGCGACAGGATCGTGACCGGCAGCTTTTGCGGATCGGTGGTCGCCAGCAGGAATTTAACGTGCGCAGGCGGCTCTTCCAGCGTTTTCAGCAGGGCGTTGAAGCTGTGGCGCGACAGCATGTGCACTTCATCGATCAGATAGACCTTGAAGCGGCCGCGCGCCGGGGCGTACTGCACGTTGTCGAGCAGATCGCGGGTGTCTTCCACCTTGGTGCGCGAGGCGGCGTCGATCTCGATCAGATCGACAAAACGCCCCTGCTCGATCTCGCGGCAGTTGTCACACACGCCGCACGGGGTGGCGGTGATCCCGGTTTCGCAGTTCAGACCTTTTGCCAGCAGACGGGCAATAGAGGTTTTACCGACGCCGCGGGTGCCGGAAAAAAGATAGGCGTGATGGATGCGACCTAGCGACAAGCCGTTCGCCAGGGCCGTCAGCACATGTTCCTGACCGACAACGTCAGCAAAGGTTTGTGGTCGCCATTTACGGGCTAACACCTGATAACTCATGGGCAGGCTCTGCAACGCTGGAAGGTGAATTAATGGAGGGGAATGCTATCACAACCTCACCCATTGAGCGAGGTTGTGAGATACGGGATTAATGACCCGGGAAAGGCACCAGGCTGTAGCTGGTAATACCCTGTTTTTCCAGGCGCTGCTCGCCGCCGAGATCGAACAGGTTGATGATGAATGCCGCGTCGGTCACTTCACCACCCAGACGACGGATCAGCTTGACGGTCGCTTCAATGGTGCCGCCGGTAGCCAGCAGATCGTCCACCACCAGCACTTTGTCGCCGGGCTTGATGGCATCAACGTGAATTTCCAGCTGATCGGTGCCGTATTCCAGCTCATAGCTCTCGGCGATGGTTTCACGCGGCAGTTTGCGCGGCTTACGCACCGGCACAAAACCCACGCCCATCGCCAGCGCAACCGGTGCGCCAAACAGGAAGCCGCGGGCTTCGGTACCTACTACTTTGGTGATCCCGGCGTTTTTATAACGCTCGACCAGCAGTTCAATGCTGAGCGCGTACGCTTTCGGGTCTTCCAGCAAGCTGGTGACATCACGGAAAAGAATGCCAGGCTTTGGATAGTCCTGGATACTTTTGATGCTATTTTTCAGATATTCAAGCTGCTGTGCAGTTGCGGTCATCGGTTTGTGCCTAAATGAAACAGTGTTACTCACGGCGCGCGACGAGTCGGTCAAAGTAACAGTTGTTTAACCTTTGACCAGGCGCACCTGTGCTCGAAAACGGTCGAATTTACTGGCTGCGCGCCATAATTGCAACCGCCATGATGAGGCTTCAGTGCTTTTGTTGCTTTTCATCAACCACGGGGATCCGCCACATGAAGATCAGCAGGCAGGCCAGGATCGCCAGCAGCAGAATACGCACCCACATCATTTTCACCAGCCATAACGAAACGGCGAAGGTGATCAGGATAAAGGCAATGGCGCGCGGCTTGGCCCCAGGCGGCATGGCCCGGTGTTTTTGCCAGTAGCGCAGGTAGCCGCCAAACCACGAGCGGTACAGGAGCCAGTGGTGAAAACGCGGCGACGAGCGGGCGAAGCACCAGGCGGCCAACAGGATGAACGGCGTGGTCGGCAGTAAGGGCAAAACCACACCTAGCGTACCCAGCACTACCGCGAGCCAGCCAATGATGATTAAAATAGTACGCTGCATAATGCGAATCGTTATCAAACTGAACGGCTACTTTACCACTGGAGAGCGCATTGAAAACAGCACTGCTTCTTGAGAAGCTGCAAAATCAGCTGATCGCTTTGCGGGCGCAGGCCACGCCGCTGATGGGACACGCCACCCTGAAACCGCGCTTTGACCGGCAGCTTTTCCGCACCCACAGCACTCTCATTCAGGATTACCTTGCTGAGATGCAGACCAACCTCGATGAGCTTCGCCACGCGGTTGAGCATGAACAGCAGGAACAGGTGGCGTGGCTTGCAGCGCATCTTACCGAGCAGATCACCGCCCTGCACCGCGAACTCGCCGCCTGGCCGCTAAGGGCGTGGGATAGCGCCTCGCCTGGGCTGGGAAAATGGCAGCGCAAGCGGCTGGAGACCCAGGAATTTGAGCGGCGTCTGTTTGAGATGAAGCGCGAGCGCGAAGCCCGCCTGAACAACAGCGAAACGCTGGAAGAGCAGCAGCTCTTAATGCGTGAAATCAGCGCGCTGGAAGGCCGTATCGTCCGCTGCCGTCAGGCGCTGGACGACATTGAGCGCGTCATTGAACGCCTGACCCGTTAACAGGAGCCACACTGATGTCACTGGAAAATGCCCCCGACGAGGTCAAGCTGGCCGTCGATTTAATTATGCTGCTGGAGAATCATGAGATCCCGGCGGAGACGGTGCTGAAGGCGCTGGAGATTGTGCGGCGAGATTTTGAGGGAAAGGTGAAGGCCGGTTGCCCTCACCCTGGCCCTCTCCCTTGAGGGAGAGGGAAAATAGTTTAGGCGGGAGTCGGATCGTCACCCTTAATCTCGCGCTTCACTTCCGTATGCTCGTCACCTTTCTCGTTGCGCAGGTGCACCTCAAGCTGGTTGAAGGCGATATTGATGTTGTTTTCACGGCACAGGCGATCGATGGTGCGGTTCAGCTCGTCGACGGTGTAGCTGCGATCGCGCAGTTCACGCACGTATAACCGCAGCTCATGATCCAGCGTGCTCGGCCCAAACGTGGTGAAAAATACGTCAGGGGCAGGATCGTGCATCACTTTCGGGTGTGAGTTAGCCGCTTTCAGCAGCACCTCTTTGACCTTATCCAGATCTGAGCCGTAGGCCACCCCGAGGCGGATCACTACGCGGGTGGTGGTGTCGGAGAGCGACCAGTTGATCAGTCGCTCGGTCACGAAGGCTTTGTTCGGGATGATCACCTCTTTACGATCGAAGTCAGTGATGGTGGTCGCACGGATACGGATCTTGCTGACGGTCCCGGAGAAGGTGCCGATGGTGACGGTATCGCCGATACGCACCGGACGTTCGAACAGGATAATCAGGCCGGAGACAAAGTTACCGAAGATCTCCTGCAAGCCGAAGCCCAGACCCACCGACAGCGCCGCCGCCAGCCACTGAAGCTTATCCCACGAGACGCCCAGCGAGCCGAATACCGTCATCGCCCCGACAATAATAATGACGTAGTTCAGGATGGTGGTAATGGCATACGACGCCCCCTGACGCAGGTTCAGCCTTGAGAGCACCAGCACTTCCAGCAGGCCAGGCAGGTTGCGAATCAACGCCCAGGCAACCACTGACGACACCAGCGCAAAGAGCAGGCTGCCCATGGTGACGCTTTTCATTACCGCAGCGCCCGCTTCGGTGCCGTTGTATTGCCAGAGGGTGATACTGTCGAGGTAGGCGAAGACGGTAATGAGATCAGACCAGATGGCCCAGAACATCACCGCAAACAGCGCGATCATCACCAGCATGGTAATACGCATCGTTTGCTGGTTGACCTGCTCCAGCGCAATGGTCGGCTCTTCCTGCGGCTCAGCCCCTTCAGCCCCCTCTTTAACCTGATGCTGTCGACGGGCAACAGCACGACGATAAGCGATGCGGCGCGCCGCCACGCTCAAACCACGCAGCACGGTCTGGAACAGCAGGTTCCACACAATCACCAGGTAAACCGTTTCAATCCAGCGGCCTGACAGACGAAGCGTGGTATAGAAGTAACCCGTCGCCGTCAGCACCATCAGCGCCAGCGGAATGAACGCCAGCACCGTTACGGTAACCAGACGAAGATTGTGGGACTCTTTATCACGCCAGCTATCGCGGCACATCGGCCACATCAGGACGGCAATCAGCAGCAGGTTCAGCATAATCACCAGCTGTCCGAGCACGTCATCCATCAGATGCAGCGGAGAAAGCTCGGCCACAACGGACCAGAAGTGCAGCGGCAGCAGCGCGAGGCTGATGCGCACAATCTGGCGACGCCAGTGGCTGGTAAGTTTCTCCGGCATGTTGAAGTGGCGGACGGCGACGCCATCTTTTTCCAGCACTTTCCAGCACAGGCCAAACACCAGCCAGAACAGCGCCAGCTTTTTACTGAACGCCCACAGCAGGTCGCTGATATTGAGCTGCATGGTCAGCAGGATCAGGCCGACGGCGAGGATCAGCAGGCAAACCGGCAGCGCGCGGATCAGATCGATCAGGATCGCTTTCGGCGTGTGCAGCTGGCTGTCGTTACGCAGTTGCCCCACTTCCGAGGCCAGCTTCGCCTGATACTGTTTCATCCATTTCAAACGCCAGCGGATCACGCCGGCGATAAGCAGCAAAGGCAGGCCCGCCAGGAAGGCAATCATTACCGCAGGCCAGGCTTTCTCCCAGTTCACGGTAATTTTCATGCTTTTGATCTGGGATTTCAGCGTTTCAGGGAAAGATTTAAACCAGTCCCAGTCCATGGGTTTGTTGCTGTTCACCCAGAAAATCTGCTGGGTCAGGATCTCCTGTAGGCTTTTAGATACGCTCATCAGCTGCTGCTGGTTGATTTGCAGGTTAATCGCCATCATCAGCTGGTTGCCCAGTTGCTTATTAAGCTGATCGAGCAGTTCGCGGCGCATATCCACCACCTGCAACAGCGCGTCGTGAACTTCACCGTTCACTTCACTTGAATGGCCCTCTTCCACTTTGGCAACAAACGTGTCGCTCTGGAACAGGGCATCGCGCTGCTGGTTAACGTCAAACTGTTCAAGACGCAAATCCGCAATGCGGTTGGTCATGTCTTCCAGCTCGTCGGCGGACGGCAGCGTCTGCTGCTGGTAAAGAATGCGCGACAGCAGCAGGCTGCCCTTCAGGACGGCAATCTGCTCTTTGATATTACGCTCGGCCTGCAAAGCGCGATCCAGCCAGTTTTTGACTTTAATATTCTGCTGCACCAGCGCGCTGCCGCTTTCAGTTGCCTGAATCAGGCGTTCGCTCAGCTGATGGTTAATCTCCAGCTCCTGCTTCACCAGCGGATTGGCCTGGATGCGCGCCGTTTCGTCTGGCGAGACCGCTTCCTGCGCCGTTTTTTCGGTCAGCGTCAGGCGCTTGCTGTTCACCGCTTCCTGCAACAGCTGAAGCTGATGCTCGAGCCGGTTGATATTCGCGTTCACGTAGTCACGCTGTTTTTGCAGCGCATCCTGCAACACCGTGTTGCCTTCCAGACTCTTACGCTGCTGTTCAATCTCCGCGTTCAGCAGCGTCTGCTGAATGTTCAGCAGCGTTTGCTGGCTCGGACGAAGCGCCCCTTCCCCCACGGTGATGCCATTCAGACGGTTACGTATCTGCTGGAGCTGTTGCGATGCGGAGTACATGGCGTTCTGTACGCGCTCAGGCTGGGTTTGCAGTGAAACCAGCTGGCTGTTGTAGGTCGAGAGATCGGACTGCGCCGTTTGCAGATCGTCCAGCAGCTGCGCCACGCGCGACTCAAGCTGGCGCAACGACAGGGTGGCGAGCGTTTTCCGGGTTTCATCATCGTTATCAACGTCGCTGAGCGCGTTCAGCGCCTCCGTTGCTTTACGCATGTTCTCCGGTGCCTGAGCAACCTTCTGCCGTAGCTGGGCCGTTTCGGCTTTGATGCGATCGATCTTATCCAGCGTTTCCAGGGTTTCCGTCAGGTCCTGCTGAACGAGCTTTTCCTGAGCGGAGAGATCTTTCTGTTTATTCAGGGTGTCGAGTTGCGACTGAACCTCGGCACGCGTCGGAACGTCACTGCCGTTGTCTGCACGGGCCCAGGAATGCGGTGCGGCTGCAAAGAAAAACAGCAGGATCAAAAAAACGGCCAGAACAGAATGTGTCGAGCGATAGGTGTGCAGCATAGTCGTGAATGTGATCTGAGAAATGACCGAAAATAGTCGGGCGTGAAGAATATCACGCCCGCCTGAAGCAGAATAGCGGGAAGGTTATCCTCTAAGACATTTCCTGGACAGGTTCAGGCAGTCAGCGGCGGTTCCTCGCTGCGGAGAGTCGGACAAAGCTGGCACATCTCAAGGAAGATCGCGACGTAGCTGCGCGCCTCTGCTTTCAAATCAAACGACTGCGGGGCAAAAAGCCAGTTTTCCATCAGGCCGGAAATATAGCTGCGCATCAGGATCGCCGCCCGGCGCGTTAACAGCGTGGCGGGAAGCATGTCGGCCTGCATACATTCCTTAAGAACCTGCTCGATGCGATCGTAGCTTTCCAGACACAGGTCGCGCTGTGCCTGCTGAACCACCGCCATTTCGCCAACGAATTCACATTTATGGAAAATGATTTCCATCATCAAACGTCGGCGTTCTTCCACAACGGTCGCTTCAAGGATATATACTAATATTTCTCTTAATACTGAGAGTGGATCGTGAGGGAATTTTGCCCGATACTCAGTCTCAAGATCGCTAATGCTGGACTCTGAAAGCTCCCAGATTTCACCAAACAGATCTGACTTGTCTTTAAAATGCCAGTAAATCGCTCCCCGCGTGACGCCCGCGGCCTGAGCAATCTGCGCCAGCGAGGTTGCCGAAACACCCTGCTGTGAGAACAAACGCATTGCCACATCCAGAATGTGTTGTCGGGTTTCCAGCGCTTGTTGTTTGGTTTTTCGTGCCATACGTTGATGAATTTACAGGAGTCAGATTTACATACATTTATGAATGTATGTACCATAGCATGACGATAATATAAACGCAGCAATGGGTTTTTAGACTCAGGACCCTTGATCAATTTGAAATCGGACACTCGAGGTTTACATATGAACAAAAACAGAGGGTTAACGCCTCTGGCGGTCGTTCTGATGCTCTCAGGCAGCTTAGCGCTTACAGGATGTGACGACAAAGAGGCTCAACAAGGAGCTCAGCAGGTGCCAGAAGTTGGCGTGGTGACGCTCAAATCCGAACCTCTCCAGATGACAACAGAACTACCGGGCCGCACCAGCGCCTACCGCATTGCGGAAGTGCGTCCGCAGGTGAGCGGTATCATCCTGAAACGTAACTTCACCGAAGGCGGTGATGTCAAAGCAGGTGAGTCTCTGTATCAGATTGATCCAGCAACCTACCAGGCGTCTTATGAGAGCGCTAAAGGCGATCTGGCGAAAGCAGAAGCGGCAGCCAAAATTTCGCAGCTGACGTTGAATCGTTACAAGAAACTGCTCGGCACGCAGTACATCAGCCAACAGGATTATGATTCTGCCCTGGCCGATGCGCAGCAAGCCAACGCGGCCGTTGTGGCGGCGAAAGCGGCGGTAGAAACCGCGCGTATCAACCTGGCCTACACCAAAGTGACCTCTCCTATCAGCGGTCGCATTGGTAAATCTGCCGTCACCGAAGGTGCGCTGGTGCAGAACGGTCAGACCAACGCGCTGGCCACCGTGCAGCAGCTTGACCCAATCTACGTTGACGTTACCCAGTCCAGCAACGATTTCCTGCGTCTCAAACAGGAGCTGGCCAGCGGTCAACTGAAACAGGAAAACGGTAAAGCCAAGGTTGAACTGGTTACCAACGACGGTATCGAGTTCTCGCAGACCGGTACACTGGAATTTTCTGATGTGACCGTCGATCAGACCACCGGCTCAATCACCATCCGGGCCATTTTCCCGAATCCGGATAAAACGCTGCTGCCGGGTATGTTCGTACGCGCGCGTCTGGAAGAAGGGACGAACCCAACCGCCATTCTGGTTCCTCAGCAGGGTGTGACCCGTACGCCACGCGGCGATGCGAGCGCGCTGGTTGTGGGTGCCGATAACAAAGTCGAAACGCGCAATATCACCGCAACGCAGGCGATTGGCGACAAGTGGCTGGTAACGAAAGGTCTGAAAGATGGCGATCGCGTGATTGTAACCGGTTTGCAAAAAGTTCGTCCTGGCGCGCAGGTCAAAGCTCAGGAAGTGAAATCTGACGACAAACAACAAGCGTCCGCCGCTGGCCAGTCAGAACAAACCAAGTCTTAACTTAAACAGGAGCCGTTAAGACATGCCTAATTTCTTTATCGATCGCCCCATATTTGCGTGGGTGATCGCCATTATCATCATGCTGGCCGGGGGACTTGCGATCCTGAAGCTGCCTGTTGCGCAATATCCAACGATTGCGCCACCGGCAGTAACGATCTCCGCAACCTACCCGGGCGCTGATGCGAAAACGGTACAGGATACCGTTACGCAGGTTATCGAACAGAACATGAACGGTATCGATAACCTGATGTACATGTCCTCAAACAGTGACTCAACCGGTACGGTTCAGATCACCCTGACCTTTGAATCCGGTACGGATGCGGACATTGCACAGGTTCAGGTGCAGAACAAATTGCAGCTGGCGATGCCCCTGCTTCCGCAGGAAGTGCAACAGCAGGGCGTGAGCGTCGAGAAATCGTCCAGTAGCTTCCTGATGGTTGTCGGCGTGATCAACACCAACGGCACCATGACGCAGGAGGATATTTCCGACTACGTGGGCGCCAACATGAAGGATGCCATCAGCCGTACGTCCGGTGTGGGTGACGTTCAGCTGTTCGGTTCTCAGTACGCGATGCGTATCTGGATGGACCCGAATAAGCTGAACAACTTCCAGCTGACGCCGGTTGACGTGATCAACGCCATCAAAGCGCAGAACGCCCAGGTTGCCGCCGGTCAGTTAGGCGGTACGCCGCCGGTGAAAGGCCAGCAGCTTAACGCGTCTATTATCGCGCAAACGCGTCTGACCTCTGCGGATGAGTTCAGCAAAATTCTGCTGAAGGTAAATCAGGACGGTTCTCAGGTTCGCCTGCGTGACGTGGCGAAAGTGGAGCTGGGCGGCGAGAACTACGACGTTATCGCGAAATTCAACGGCAAGCCGGCATCTGGTCTGGGTATCAAACTGGCGACCGGCGCGAACGCCCTGGACACCGCGACGGCTATCCGTGCAGAGCTGAAGAAGATGGAACCGTTCTTCCCGTCAGGTCTGAAAATCGTTTACCCGTATGACACGACGCCGTTCGTAAAAATTTCGATTCACGAAGTGGTAAAAACCCTGGTTGAGGCGATCATCCTCGTCTTCCTGGTTATGTACCTGTTCCTGCAAAACTTCCGCGCGACGCTGATCCCAACCATCGCCGTACCGGTTGTATTGCTCGGGACCTTCGCGGTTCTGGCGATATTCGGCTACTCGATAAACACCCTGACGATGTTCGGGATGGTGCTCGCCATCGGCCTGCTGGTGGATGACGCCATCGTGGTGGTCGAAAACGTCGAGCGTGTGATGGCGGAAGAAGGCCTGCCGCCGAAGGAAGCGACCCGTAAATCGATGGGTCAGATCCAGGGCGCGCTGGTCGGTATCGCGATGGTACTGTCTGCGGTGTTTATCCCGATGGCCTTCTTCGGTGGCTCAACGGGTGCGATTTACCGTCAGTTCTCCATCACCATCGTGTCAGCGATGGCGCTGTCGGTGCTGGTTGCGCTGATCCTGACGCCAGCCCTGTGTGCGACGATGCTGAAGCCGATTCAGAAAGGCGGTCACGGCGAGCACAAAGGGTTCTTCGGCTGGTTTAACCGCATGTTTGATAAGAGCACGCATCACTACACCGACAGCGTGGGGAACATCCTGCGCAGCACCGGTCGTTACCTGCTGCTCTACATCATCATCGTGGTGGGGATGGCCTTCCTGTTTGTTCGTCTGCCAAGCTCGTTCCTGCCAGATGAAGACCAGGGCGTGTTCCTGAGTATGGCTCAGCTTCCGGCCGGTGCGACGCAAGAGCGTACGCAGAAAGTGCTGGATGAGATGACCGACTATTTCCTCACCAAAGAGAAAGACAACGTCGAATCCGTGTTTGCGGTTAACGGCTTTGGCTTCGCGGGTCGTGGTCAGAACACCGGTATTGCCTTCGTTTCTCTGAAAGACTGGTCTGAACGTCCGGGCGATGAGAACAAAGTTGAAGCGATTACCGGCCGTGCAATGGCTACCTTCTCGCAGATTAAAGACGCGATGGTCTTCGCCTTTAACCTGCCAGCGATCGTGGAACTGGGTACGGCGACCGGCTTCGACTTCCAGCTGATTGACCAGGGCGGTCTGGGCCACGAAAAACTGACTCAGGCGCGTAACCAGCTGTTTGGCGAGGTGGCAAAACACCCTGACCTGCTGGTGGGCGTGCGTCCTAACGGTCTGGAAGATACGCCGCAGTACAAGATCGATATCGACCAGGAAAAAGCGCAGGCGCTGGGTGTGTCCATCAGCGACATCAACACCACGCTGGGTGCTGCCTGGGGCGGTAGCTACGTCAACGACTTCATCGACCGCGGTCGCGTGAAGAAAGTGTACGTCATGTCCGAAGCGCAGTACCGCATGCTGCCGAACGATATCAACAACTGGTACGTTCGCGGTAGCGATGGCCAGATGGTGCCGTTCTCATCCTTCTCAACGTCACACTGGGAATACGGTTCGCCGCGTCTGGAGCGTTATAACGGTCTGCCGTCGATGGAAATCCTCGGTCAGGCAGCGCCAGGCCGAAGCACCGGTGAAGCCATGAATCTGATGGAAGAGCTGGCCAGCAAACTGCCTGCGGGTATCGGCTACGACTGGACCGGCATGTCCTATCAGGAACGTCTGTCCGGTAACCAGGCCCCTGCCCTGTACGCCATTTCACTGATTGTGGTGTTCCTGTGTCTGGCGGCACTGTACGAGAGCTGGTCGATTCCGTTCTCCGTTATGCTGGTGGTTCCGCTGGGGGTTATCGGTGCGCTGCTTGCTGCAACGTTCCGTGGGCTGACCAACGACGTATACTTCCAGGTGGGCCTGCTGACAACCATTGGCTTGTCGGCGAAGAACGCGATACTTATCGTCGAATTCGCCAAAGATCTGATGGAGAAAGAAGGCAAAGGCCTGATTGAAGCTACGCTGGAAGCGGTTCGTATGCGTCTGCGTCCAATCCTGATGACGTCCCTGGCGTTTATCCTGGGCGTTATGCCGCTGGTTATCAGTTCAGGTGCAGGCTCCGGCGCGCAGAACGCGGTAGGTACAGGCGTTATGGGCGGTATGGTCACCGCGACGGTGCTTGCGATCTTCTTCGTGCCGGTGTTCTTTGTGGTGGTTCGTCGCCGCTTCAGCCGTAAGAATGAAGATGTTGAGCACAATCATTCGGTAGAACATCACTGATACCGGTTTCACATGATAAAAAGGCCGCATTTGCGGCCTTTTTCATTTTCAGAAAAGATCATAAAATAGACCTATTGTCGTTCTATTTATTTTCTTCTTTTTTATAAGGCCTGGCATAATAGGCCGAAAATCAATACGAAGAACTCAGCATTCTTTTATTATCATTTCGCGGCGTAAATTATTCGGACTATTCCTAACTTAAAGAAAATATCTGAGATATCTGGTTCCGGACTTCACATCAAACTTTGCGCTAACTCAATGAATTTTAAGGAACCGATAAAAAACTGCGTTTTTTACTGATTAACGCGTTCCCTGCCAAAGGAACATTTGCGTAAAGGCTCGCACAGTAACGTTTTAATTGTAATTTTTCGTAATAGCGCGATGAAATCTTGATCAGAGTGGCTTATAGTTAGAGTTATCAGGAACACAGCTCCCGTGAAGCTAAGCAAGTTGTATCCATCCCGACATGATGTTCGGTGAGTAAAAAATCACTCAGAAGGGGATGCGCTATGGACGAGTACTCGCCAAAAAGGCATGATATCGCGCAGTTGAAATTTCTCTGCGAATCCTTGTACCATGACTGCCTCGCCAATCTTGAAGAAAGTAACCATGGCTGGGTGAACGATCCAACGTCTGCTATCAATTTACAGCTAAACGAGCTGATTGAGCATATCGCTACCTTCGCACTTAATTATAAAATTAAGTACAATGAAGATAATAAGTTGATAGAGCAAATTGATGAATACCTGGACGACACCTTTATGTTGTTCAGCAGCTACGGCATTAACGCACAGGATTTGCAGAAATGGCGTAAATCAGGAAACCGTCTATTTCGCTGCTTCACGAATGTCAGCAGAGCTAATCCGGTTAGTCTTTCCTGTTAAAATTATTACAATTACTAAGGTGAATTTATGTCTGATAAACCATTAACTAAAGTCGATTATTTGATGCGCCTGCGACGCTGCCAGTCAATTGACACACTCGAGCGGGTTATTGAGAAAAATAAATACGAGCTGTCCGATAATGAACTGGCGGTATTTTATTCAGCTGCCGACCATCGTCTTGCTGAACTGACCATGAATAAACTGTATGACAAGATCCCCACTTCGGTGTGGAAATTTGTTCGTTAATCGTTGAAGAGAGACTGTAAAGGCACTACGCCCGTTGTTAAGCTGAATTTACCTTCGAACTACGCTTCAAGTGCAAACGCCAGGTTCCCGTGTAAAATGTATCTATGCTCAAGAATGTTGTGACTACCGTCACAGCCATTTTTAGGGAACGTTCCCTTTCTGGCTAATCCTCTTTACGCTAAGTAAAACGATTCCAGTGAGGTTCCCATGAGTGAAGAAAAACAGAAGATGATTGCAGGTGAATATTACCGCCCTGGCGACGACACGTTAAGGGCTGACCGTTTACGCGCGCGTCATCTTATTCACCGCTATAACCATACCGCCCCCGATGAGAAAGCCGAACGACGCGCCTTGTTAGCTGACCTGCTGGGTCAAAGCGAAGGCGCCTATATAGAGCCGAGCTTCCGCTGCGACTACGGCTATAACATCTACCTGGGCAACAATTTTTACGCTAACTTCGACTGCGTTATGCTGGACGTCTGCCCTATCCGCATTGGCGATAACTGTATGCTCGCGCCGGGAGTGCACATCTATACGGCCACGCATCCCCTGGACGCGACCGCGCGTAACAGCGGACTTGAGTATGGCAAACCGGTCACCATAGGCCACAACGTCTGGATTGGCGGACGGGCGGTCATTAACCCGGGCGTGACCATTGGCGATAATGCGGTTATCGCGTCCGGTGCGGTTGTGACCAAAGACGTGCCGGCCAATGCGGTCGTGGGCGGAAATCCCGCGAAAATCATTAAAATGCTCTAAGGCCACCCTGAGTAACTGTTATGCTTTTTCCCGGCATAACTGTTACTTTCCACGCCTGACCCCCTCTCATAAAATAGGCAGATCACCTGTATTTTCAATATGTATAAAGGCAAAAAATGACAGAGATACAGCGCCTGCTTACCGCCACCATCGACGATCTCAATGCCCGCGAAAAGCGCGACAATCGCCCGCGCTTTAGCATCAGCTTTATCCGTAAACACCCCGGACTGTTCGTTGCGATGTACGCCGCCTGGCTGGCGACGCTTATCGTCATGCTGCGGTCTGAAACGCTGGTCGATTCCGTCTGGCTGCTGGTTGTGCTGTTCGTGGTGTTTAACGCGTTCTTCTTTTTCGACGTTAACCCGCGCTACCGGTATGAAGATATCGACGTGCTAGATTTCCGCGTGTGCTACAACGGCGAGTGGTATAACACGCGCTACGTGCCGCCCGAGCTAATTGACAGCATTATGCGCTCACCTTCAGTCGAGGCCGGGCTTAAAGAGAAGCTGCAAAAAATGGTGGCGAGGAAGGGAGAGCTTTCGTTTTATGACGTTTTCACGCTCTCTCGCCCTGCTAACGGCTAGCAGGGCTGTTGCCTGTGAAGAGGCGCTAAGCATCCGCTTAGCGCCTTTTTTTACGTCCCTGTACGGCCTTAAAGCGCGGATTGGATTTGCAAATAACGTACAGACGCCCTTTGCGCCTGACGATCTGGCAATCCGGATGCCGTTGCTTTGCGCTACGCAGCGAGTTAAGTACCTGCATGGTTAGCCTCGCTTCGCATCAAGAAAGCCGCCAAAACGCTTGCGGAAGCGCGCCGCGCTGCCGTCCGTGGAGAAGGTCTTCTGCTTCCCGGTATAAAACGGATGCGATTTTGATGAGACATCAAGGGTGACGTAAGGATACGTTTCGCCGTCGAGCTCGATTTCCCGGTCCGTCTTAATCGTTGAGCCAACGCGGAAGTATTCATTAGCCGTGGTGTCGTGGAACACAACGGTGCGATAGGCTGGATGGATATTCGGTTTCATATCTGACTCTCGTGTATTGTTATAACATAACAAAATACTAGCCGAGCCTTGCTGCAAAAACAACCCCCAGGACGATCCAGCGCACTTTTGTCTTTTATCCAAAGGTGGATTCAGATACCTGCCTGCGACTTTCGCATGCTATAACTATATCATTTAGCACTAAAATCTTTCTCCTCTGGCGCGCAAACTCACTGCCCTTCATGGGCAAATGGGAAGGAAAAACGGCATGCGAACCCGACATCTGGTGAGCCTGGTCACGGGCGTACTGATCATTTCTGTGCTGGTCCCCGTTTGCCTCAGTATCTGGCTGGCGCATCGTCAGGCAGAGGAAAAGTTTGTGGAGGCGCTGGACGGCTATGCCTCGCGCGTACTGATCCGTACCGACAGAGTTGTCGTGCAGGCTAAACAGGCGCTCACGCACCTACAGTCGTTCAACGCCCCGCCCTGCACTCCCTTGCATTTACGTGAAATGCGCCGGGTCGCGTTCTCCTGGCGCTATGTTCAGGAAGTGATGTATGTCGATAACCTGAAGCCGCTCTGCTCTTCCCTGGAACAGTCGAGTAATACGGAGGCTCTGCCGCCTCCGGTGCGCATCACCGAGGACGGTTACAGCACGTGGCTCACCTCGCAAAACGACCTCGGCATTCACCGCTATATGGTGGTGATCGGGAAAGGGCATTATCTGGTGATGGTCGATCCGGCATCGCTTGTAGATGTCGTTCCGTTCGGCGAAATCTCGATGGATGCCGCCCTGGTGGGCAACACGACACAGCGCATATTTGCCAGAAGTCATGTCCTCGATCCGCATGTCCTCTCGATTGTTAAGGATCGGCAGGAGATGACGAGCGTTCAGTACAACGGCTCGATGTACATTCTGAAGCCCGTGCCCGAGCTGGGGTTTACCGTCATTGCCTGGGCCTCGCTGAAGCCGCTGGCGGAAGCCTGGCACCAGCAGCTGCTCATCTGGCTGCCGGCTGGCGTGCTGATTAGCCTGGCGGCGGCCCTGATTGTTCTGCGGATCCTCCGCCGGCTACAGTCTCCGCGTAACCGCCTGATGGACGCGATAAACAACCGGGAGATCCAGGTTCACTATCAGCCCATCGTGGCGCTGTGCAGCGGCAAACTGGTAGGAGCCGAAGCGCTGATGCGCTGGCCGCAGCCGGATGGCAGCAACCTGTCGCCAGATATATTCGTCCCTCTGGCTGAGCAAACGGGGCTGATTTCCCAGTTAACGCTGCTGGCAATCGATAAGATCTTCGACGAGCTGGGCGACTGGCTGCATCATCATCCGGAGCTGCACATTTCCGTTAACCTGGCCCCAGCCGATTTAACGTCCGTGGAGCTGCCGCGCCTGCTGAGCCAGCTGCTGAACAAATGGAAAGTCCACCCGCGGCAGATTGCGCTGGAGTTAACCGAGCGCGGCTTCGCCGATCCCGCCGTCAGCGCCCCGGCCATCGCGGCGTTTCGCCGTGCCGGACACGCCGTCTACATTGACGATTTTGGTACAGGCTACTCCAGCCTGAGCTATCTCCAGGATCTGGATGTCGATACCCTGAAGATCGATAAATCTTTCGTGCACGCGCTGGAGTATAAAAACGTCACTCCGCACATTATCGAAATGGCAAAATCGCTCGAGCTGGCGATGGTGGCAGAAGGCATCGAAACGGAAGGACAGATTGCCTGGCTGCATCGCCACGGCGTGCAGTACGGACAGGGCTGGTACTACAGCAAGGCGCTGCCTGAAGCGGAATTCATTCTCTGGGCCGAGCGTAATCTCAACACCGGCTCCGCCTGAGCGGAGCCGGTGCTTTTATTCAGCCGTTCTGCTGCCAGCAGAAGGTGTAGCGCAGCTGCCGGTTTTGCAGAAGGAAGTCCGGCGCCACGCTCGGGCTCCAGGAATCATCTCCCCCCACGCCCATGTGGAAGGCGTCCAGGTTCAGCCAGCAGCCCGGCTCTTCCCGCAGCAGATGCTGATGCGTTGTCTCATGCAGCTGCTGCTGGCTGTAGCGGCTCACGGAGAAATGGAACCGCCCCTGCAACCGATGCGCGCCAAACGCCAGCTCGCGGGTGTCGCAGCGCAGGCCGTTCTCCGTCGGGAAGATATACGGCGTGTGCATGGCTTCCAGCGGAAGCGTCCAGCGCCCCTGCTGCGCCGCCAGCTTTCTGTCCGGATAATTTTCCAGCGGCCCCAGCCCCAGCCAGCGCACGGTTTCCGGGACATCCACCAGCATAACGCTCAGGCCCACGCGAGCAGGCTCGGGAATATCAGACGCTACCGTCACCTGCACGTCACCGTGCAGCGCGCCGCGATCGTCAATCCGCCAGATCTTACGGCTGACAAACAGCGCTTTCCCCCGGGATTCCCAGACGTGCTGTGTGGTCACCACCACCTCACGGGCGTGCTCCTCCGCTTCACACTGGAGAAGGCGCGGCGACATCTCATACATCCCCGCCGCCTTCCAGCGCTCCACCCATGCGTTCGGATCGATGCGGGTCGCCTCGCTGACGCCGATATCATTGTCCAGCGGCGCGCGGGTAAAGTTATCCGTTAGCGGAGAACGGAGCGTTTCAGCCCCCGCGTTCCACCACTGGGTCAGGTTTCCGGTAAGGCGGCTAAACTGCCAGCGCTGCTGCTGATGGACAATCTCCAGCGCCTCGCCGCACGCGGTTAGCTGCGGGGCCGTACCTTCCACATTCGCAGGCGCAACGTACAGCGGAGCCGGGAGCGGCCACTGATCCCAGGCACAACGGTGGCCGGACGGCGACCACGGCGTCTCCTGCGGCTGAACAACTTCCACATTGAGCCAGACCTCACCCGGCTCAGCGGCAAGTTCAGGCAGCGGGATCTCGATGCGTTGCGCCTCCTGGGGCGCGACAGAAAGCGTCATGCCGCCACAAGCCACTACCGCACCGTCACGCGCCACCGACCATTGCAGACGTTCGTTGTCGGTATGACGGAACAGATAATCGCTCTGTACCTCGATGACCAGCGGAGAGGTGCTCACCAGCGTAAAGGTAAAGAACTGCTGGGCACGCTGCGCCTCGAAAAGGGCGGGATGCGGGGTGCGATCGGGGAACACCAGCCCGTTTAGGCAGAACTGACGATCGTTGGGCTTATCGCCAAAATCGCCGCCGTAGGCCCAGAACGCCGCGCCATTTTCCTCTTTTTTGGTTAATGCCTGATCGACCCAGTCCCAGACAAAGCCCCCCTGCAACCGGGGATGGCTGCGGAATGCCTGCCAGTAGCTGGCAAAGCCGCCAAAGCTGTTGCCCATCGCGTGGGCATACTCGCACAGGATCAGCGGACGGGTTTCGTCCGGCATGCCGATCCACTTTTTAATCGACCACTTTGGCACCGCCGGAAACGGCTGATCCTGATCGACACGGGCATACATCGGGCAAATAATATCGGTTGCCGCCGTACTGGCACCGCCGCCTTCATACTGCACCGGACGCGTGGGATCGGTGGTTTTCAGCCAGCGGTACAGCGCATCGTGGTTCGCTCCATGACCAGATTCATTCCCCAAAGACCAGATGATGACTGACGGATGATTCCGGTCCCGCTGCACCATACGCGTTACGCGCTCGCTCATGGCGGGCAGCCAGCGCGGATCGTCCGCCAGGCGGCTCATCGGCACCATGCCATGGGTCTCGATATTCGCCTCATCAACCACGTACAGGCCATAGCGATCGCAAAGCGTGTACCACAGAGGATGGTTCGGATAATGCGAGCAGCGCACGGCGTTGAAGTTATGCTGCTTCATCAGTTCAATGTCGCGGCGCATGGTCGCCTCGTCCATCACCTGTCCCTTCTCAGGATGATGTTCGTGACGGTTCACGCCGCGGATCAGCAGCGGCTTGCCGTTGAGCTTCAGCAGACCATTGCTGATTTCGACGCGCCTGAAGCCGACATCGCAGGCTTCGGTCTCCAGCACACTGCCCTGCGCATCACGAAGCGACATTGTCAGACGATAGAGTTCCGGTGTTTCGGCGCTCCACAGCGCGGGATCGTTCACGGGCATCGCAACCGTGAGCCGCTCCGCCCAGCTGCCCCGTTCATCGACGATGGCCGATCCTGGCTGCTGCGTGGTTTGCGCGCAGGCTTCGCCGTTACGCCACAGGGTAAACGCCACCTCACATTCGGCGTAGCGTGAACCTTCCAGCGCCACGTCAACCCGGAGTATTGCCCGATCGCATTCGGCATTCAGATCGGTCACGACCTGATAATCGGCAATCCGCGTTTCCGGCTTATGCAGCAGCGAAACGTCACGGAAAATGCCGCTCATCCGCCACATGTCCTGATCTTCCAGGTAGCTTCCGTCGCACCAGCGTAACACCATCACTGCCAGGCGGTTCTGCCCCGGTTGCAGCACCGCGCTAAGGTCAAACTCCGCGGGCAGACGACTGTCCTGCGAATAGCCCATCCATTGGCCGTTACACCACAGATGAAAAGCGGAATTGATCCCGTCGAAAATAATGCGGGTCTGTCCGTTGCGCGGCCAGGCGTCATCCACCTCAAATGTGAGCGAGTAACAGCCGGTAGGGTTTTCAGCCGGAACATACGGTGGGTTCACATTTATCGGATAGGTGACGTTGGTATAAATGGGGGTATCAAATCCCTCCATCTGCCAGTTCGACGGCACGGGCATCTCAACGGCATCAGCAAGATCGTTCGTTACCCAGGCCTCGGGAACCTGCTCTGGCGCGGCGAAAAAGCTGAATTGCCAGACGCCGTTAAGCGAGCGCTTGCTCAGCGAAGGCTTATTCTCCCGGGCGAGAATTTCATCGCGCCAGCTATGAAAAGGCGCGTGTGCGGCCAGACGGTTCCATTGCGTCACGCCGGGGTTTTCCCAGTCACGACGAGCCAGAAGTGCGCTGAGGGTCAGCGGTAATGTAGAAGACATATCAACCTCTTTGCGAAGCGCTCACAATTTTAGCCAACATGCCCTGGTAAACGGTGGCGGTAAAGACTTTGATCGCCACCAGGCGAGCCCGATCACAAAAGCGCTAGCTGCGCGCCAGTTTCTCCGCCAGCAGCGCCAGCGTTCTTAGCTGCTGCGCCAGATCTTCACGATCGGCCTGCTGCGTCGCGTGCGGCGCGGTGGAGTGACGAATGATCAGCGTAACGGGAAGCTGTTTTTGCCAGCGTTCGTCGTGAGGAGTGGGCGCCAGGAGCCACTCCACGCTGCGCTCACCGGCCTCGCGGAACGCCTGCCGAATGGTGGTCAGCGGGGGTGAAAACCATGCGCTGTCGGCCGTATCATCAAATCCGACCACCGAGATCTGACCCGGTACCGCAATCCCTTTTTCCGCACAGGCGCGTATAACGCCGAGCGCCATCTGATCGTTCGCGACGAGGATCGCGTCGGGCAGCGCCGGGCCCGATAAAAGCTGATGCCCTTTCTCGTAGCCGGAGGCCGCGCTCCAGTCGCCCTGCGCAACTGCAAACGCCTCCACGCCGGACTGAGCGAGCGCGGTTTTCCATCCCGCCAGACGCGCCCGGGCAGAGACGGAACTTTCCGGACCGGCGAGCAGCGCAATTCGTCGGTGCCCCAGCGAAAGCAGATGCTCCGCCCCCAGGCCAGCGCCCTGTTCGGCATTGAACACGAGGCTGTTCACCCTGGCTGAGGAGGAAACATCGAGAAAAAGAACCGGGATCGGCGAAGCCATTTCCTGAAGCATTTCTGCCTGTGCATCTTCCAGCGGAACGTTCACCAGCAGCGCCTCCACGCGCTGCGCCAGTAACTCCTGCAAAGCAGCCTGACACTGCGCGGGCTGTTCCACCATAGAGATGAGCACGCTTGCCCCCTGCTCCACTGCCCGGGATTTTACGGCTGAGACGATTTGCGACGGCGCATGCAGCGCCAGATCGGTCGTTATCAACCCGAGCGTGCGGGTGCGTTTCCCGGCCAGCTGCTGCGCGCCACGGTTAGGCACATAGTGTAGCGCCGCCATGGCCTGGCGGACCTTTTCCCGCGTGCGGGCAGAAACGTGTTCCGCGTCGTTAATCACCCGGGAAACGGTCTGATAAGAAACGCCCGCCTCGCGGGCAACGTCATAGAGAGTGATCGCTTTCATACATTCTGGCGTCGCAAAAAGTGTAGCCACTATTCTGACACAGTTACGCCATTATAGCCTGTGAGCGCTTCGCAAAATTAGACAATCCGCTCCGGCTGCGGTGCTTCCTGAACGCGCGGCCTGTGGCGAAACCACGGCAAACAGAGCTGGATCAGCGGGCCGATGGTTAATGCATACAGCACGGTTCCAAGGCCAAACGCTCCCCCGAGGAGGTAGCCGATGATTAACACGCTCACCTCGATCGCGGTACGCACGCTGCGAATCGACCAGCCCAGCCGGGCGTGTATACCGGTCATCAGGCCGTCACGCGGGCCAGCACCAAAACCCGCCCCGATATACATCCCGGTGGCAAGGGCGTTAACCACAATGCCTGAAACCAGCAGGATAATGCGCACGGGCAGCGAGGTGAGTTCCGGGATCAGCGCCAATGACGCATCAGCCGCCAGGCCGATACAAATCACGTTACTGACCGTCCCCAGCCCCGGAAGCTGGCGCAGCGGGAGCCACAGCAGCAGCACCGCTGCTCCGGTTAAAATAATCACCGTGCCGATGCTCATCCTGGTCTGGATGGCGACGCCAAGGTGAAAGACATTCCAGGGGTCTACCCCCAGATCCGAACGAATAAACATCGCGGTTGAAAGCCCGTACAGGCCTAAACCGACATAAAGTTGTACCAGACGACGTACCATTTTCTCTTCTCCGAAGAACCCGGTTCCATCTTCGGTGAAAATGGCACTATGATTAATGTCCAGTTTTCAAATAGTGGACTGCTCATGTCATCACGTCGTTTTGGTAGCCAGTCTCTGGTTCGCCTGTTAGGGCACTGGCAGCAAGCCTCTTCCCGCACCCCGCTGTGGCGCCAGCTGGCTGACGCGCTACGCCTGTTGATTCTGGATGGCAGGCTGGCGCTAAACACTCGCCTGCCCGGTGAGCGGGAGCTGGCCGCCGCACTGGACGTCAGCCGCACCACCATCAGCAGCGCGCTGGCACATCTGCGGGAAGAGGGATATCTGGAGAGCCGTCAGGGCAGCGGTTCGCGCGCGATCCTGCCCGACAGCCGCGCAGTGCCCACCCTTTCCACTGCCAGCGCGGCGCTTGATCTCTCTACCGCCGCGCTCAACGCGGGGCCCGAGATCCACCAGGCCTACGCCCACGCACTGACGGCCCTCACGCCGAACCTGGCGCTAACCGGGTACGATCAGCTCGGGCTCCCGACGCTGCGTGAAGCCATTGCCGCCCGCTACACCGCACGGGGTTTGCCGACCCGGGCAGATGAAGTGATGGTGGTGAACGGCGCCGTCAGCGGCTTCGCCCTGATCTTAAGAATGATGACCGGTCCCGGGGATCGCGTGGTGGTGGATCATCCTACCTACCCGCTGGCGATCGCCGCCATTCAGGGGGCGCTCTGCCGGCCCGTGGGCGTCTCGCTGCCTGAAACGGGCTGGGATACCGACGGTTTTGCCGCAACGCTTGCCCAGACCGCCCCGCGTCTGGCCTATCTGATGCCGGATTTTCATAATCCGACGGGGCGCTGTATGGATGCCGCAACGCGCCAGACCATAACCCATATTGCCGCGCAAACCCGCACCACGCTGGTCGTGGATGAAACCATGGTCGATCTCTGGTTCGATGCTCCCCCGCCGCCGCCGCTGGCCGCCTTTAACCCGGAGGCCGCCGTAATAACGCTGGGTTCCGCTGGAAAAAGCTTCTGGGGTGGGCTTCGTCTCGGCTGGATCCGCGCCTCGTCCCGCACTATAGCCACGCTCGCGCAGACGCGCGACACGCTGGATCTGGGCTCACCGGTGCTGGAACAGCTGGCCACGCTGTGGCTTATCGAAAACAGTGAAACTTTTCTGCCCGCTCGCCGGAAAATGCTGGCAGAACGGCGCGACCGCTGTGGCCAGATGCTGCGGGAACATTTTCCCGAATGGCGGTTCCAGGAAGCGGAGGGAGGGCTTTCATACTGGATAGAGTTACCCGGCATGCTGGCGACGCAGCTGGCGGCACGCGCCGAGACGACGGGCATCATTATGGGCACAGGCACGCGCTTTGGGCTTTCAGGCGCGTTCGACCGCTACCTGCGCATGCCTTTCTCCCTCAATCCACCAGAACTTGAAGAGACATTATTGCGGATTAAACCGTTGTGGCTTGCCTTAAACAGAAGTACACCGCCAGTAAAACGGAGCCTGGTGTAAATTTTTCGCCAGAAACAATAAAAACTGCTGACTGTAACGCATGCAGTCAGCAGTTTTCATGAAGAACAACTTAATGTTGAGGAGGAATCGGGAAGCCTTTCAGTGAAATAATGAAATTATCCCCTTCTTTCTTTATTTTTGCACCGGTGTCACACCAGTCAGATGCAATTCGAAAGAACTCGTCACTTCCTACATTCCAGCCAAGACGAACATGTTTCACGTAGCCGGAACGTAACAGATTACAGGCCTCGTTGTAGTCGCTGGCCGTCGATAGTTGTTGTTTCATTTTCTCTTCTTCAGAAGTTTACGTAGTGCTTTGATTTCTTTAGGAGTAAATGGAGTTACGCTCTCTTCTTCCGTATGCTGATTATCAATATCCTCTTCCGATACTCCCGCCTCTTCTACCGCTTCAAATGCCAGCAGCAGCAGTTTCTCTGTGGTCACGCTTAAATTCTCATTATTATCTTCCGCATAGTGGCGAAGCCTTTCTTTTAGCGCTTCATCAATTTTAACGTTTAAAACCGCAGTAACCATGATTGTCACATCCTTTCGGAACACGTGTTTAATTTAATACACGAAGATATGTATGTTATCCAGATATATATTTTTTTGCTTATGACAACAAAAAGACGCCCGATAATAAAATGACAGTCTATTATTACAGGTTTATGACAATATTATTTCAGTTAAATGAAGGATATATTGCACGACAGAATAACGGGCCTGGTATAGCAGTCGTTGAACAGTTATGGGACAGTTGGCGCAGGATTGACAACCAGCCATGGTGCAGGACAGGCTAGTGATTGAAAATTTATAACCACCACTTTTCCGCCTAACGTTCTGTTACAAAAGGCAGTTTCGCTTAAGTCTAATACTTGTTGTGCATACATTTATTGTTTGTAGAATGACCGCTCTGATCATTCCCACAATAAATAAATGGACTTATGCATCAATACACCAACGAGGTCAAATCTGAACTTCGAGAATCCTCTTCAAAGCCACCCTACGACGAAGAATTTTTAGCAATGTGTGACACTAAAACACGCGAAGAGTTTGAAGATTTTAACAAACAATTTAACCACCCAGTAACTTACATTTTTGGATTCGCTGTGGTGGGAAGTATTACCCGCAACTCGGGAGTGATCCGCAATGCTTCGGGGGTTCGTACGGCTGGTGGTTATAAGATGGAAAGAATTAGGTATAAAGTTGTTTGTGCTGGCAGTTGTAAAGCCCTTTTTATTTCCGATGCAAGTGGAGCGTGTACTATCCAGGGTGCATCTGACGCACTGGTTGGAAGTATGCTTGGTAATGGCGATGAAGAAATCTCAACACCGCAACCCCGCAGCAGACTGGTTTCCAGTAAAGGTGACACATATCCGAAGGTGTTCTCAACCATGCCTTGGAGTAAGCATTAATGGCAGCCAAAGGTTACTTTCTTTTCAGAGGTGATAAGACGGTATGCGGCGGGCGGATAATTGAAGGATGGAACGATCACCAGTTTTTCGGCAAAGACATGGCCTGTGAAGGCCATCACGTAACCTGTGGTAATTATCCAGGTCGTTACCGTATTTGTGGCGGTCTTGATACCGACTATATACATGGTAAAAGGATTGCCGGAACGCTGCACAGCTATAGCTCATGCCCCTGCAAATCAAAATTCGTCCCCTCAAACTTCGATGATAACTACGAATTTGGTGTAGAAGAAAAAGTAGCGCACACTGCCCTCTCTCACCTCGTCAAGATGCCTACACTCCCAACTCCGATTGGACCAGAACAGCGCGCACAAGCAGCAAAGAAGCAAAACAGCTTTGCTGACACCTGCAAGCCAGAAGATAACCCGGTAGTGAACGGCGTTTACATCTGGACTGAAACCACCGACGCAGGACATGCTTATGTTTCTGTTCACGAGAATAATTCGATCTACGTATACACATACGGGCGTTTTGGTCGAAAAGGCCCCGCAACATTAACAGGGGATGGGATTCTTAATTTCCTGACTGGCGATGATGCACATCTTTACTATCGTGAAGAACTGTACAAATACCAAGCGAGAGTTTTTCAGATCGACGATGTTACAACGGAAGAAACCCGCAGAATTTTTGAATCTCTGTGGAACTCCGGTAAAACACCAATTTTCACGGAGGCGATGGGAGATCGAACTAAGCGACGCGGGATGGTGATTGACGTGTACGATCTAACCGGCAGCAACTGCACAACTCACACAGTACAGGTGATCAGAGAGGCAGGGACTAAAATCTTCGATAGCAGTTACACATCATCAACAACGCAACTTCGTATCGACCATGAAGAAGATTTCACTATTCCTGTATCTTTGCAGCGTTACTTGACGGAAAAGAGCGGGGATCTGTCTTCAATGAACATTATGGAAGTAACCAACTCATTCAGAGAACAGTATCCGAACACCGAACACTTCAAACCGAACTCTGAAGGCCTCACAGGACGAGTAGAGAAAGGGCTTGCTAAGAGTGCATCAACGGTTGGACCATCTTCTGGTTTTTCTGGGGGCACGATTGGCGGCGTATTAGGTGGTTCGTATGACATTGACGAATAGAGCAAAGGCTATCCTTCGATGGGGAGGCATGGCTTTAGTATTCACCATCTACTCTTTAGCCCTGATTATCCCAGTGCTTGATTTTGGGCTAACCCGTAAATACAACGGTCCTCCTTCAACAGGCCAGATGGAAGCCCGTTTATGTGAAGCGATCACAGATGACTTATCCCGTTCAGTGGATAACCTCTTCATCACAGCATTTGTCGGTAGCGCCATTTGCCTTGTTTTAGTCTTGCTCATTTTCAAGAAAATGAGATGATCGCAGAGGCTAGTGGGTTCCAGCCTGTTCCCCTTCCTCCGATTTTAGGTAATAGAAGTCATAAAGCCCCGTTAGTGTTAAGGAGACAAGTGGAGCGTTTTCTATCATAAGGGCGGGGCTGCACTTTTGCTGATGCCTGAACACAAAACCAGTTTTTATACAGGTTTTATGCAACGTTAAATTGCCTCCACCGAGTCAACACAAGTCGCGAAACACCAATAACTTTCCCGTATGGGTTATAAGTAATCGTTGCGTTAGAGTGTCCGAGGAATTGTATAAGCTCTGCGGTAGTACCACATACCGTGGCGGGATAGCATCAGATATGACATTGATTAACCTTCAAAGTGATAAACAAAGTCGTACCACTAACAAATCAATGCAAAGAAATGCGCTTTTACGCTATAAAGTCTTAGCGTTAGCACAAATAGGTGGGGGCCCTGCCAGCTACATCCCGGCACCCACGTCGTCTGCCCTGGCTGCTTCCTTCCGGACCTGACCTGGTGAACAGAGTAGCGTTGCGGGAGAACCAACAGAGCCCCCATTGAGAGCGTTGATAACCAACGCGCTGGCGCATTATCCCTGTGGAGCACTACAATTGCAAGCCGCTGGCAACCGGATGCTGGATTATTGCGCAAACTGCCCCGGCAATCTGCTTTATCTTCGTTTACCCTACCCCTTCGCTGATTTTCCGCAGGAGAAACAATGGACGAACATGACACTTTCCCACAACGAGTGTGGCAAATTGTAGCCTCAATTCCGGAAGGTTATGTCACTACCTATGGTGAAGTTGCCCGACTCGCAGGTTCTCCACGCGCGGCGCGTCAGGTTGGCGGTGTGCTAAGAAGACTACCGGAGGGGAGCACGTTACCGTGGCATCGGGTCGTCAACCGCCATGGCGCGATCTCTCTCACCGGGCCAGACTTGCAGCGCCAGCGTCAGGCATTACTCTCAGAAGGGGTTCAGGTGTCTGGGTCAGGACAGATTGATATGCAGAAGTATCGGTGGGAGTACTGACGCCCTCTTCAGGAGGCCTGAAGAGGGCGAAAGAAAATTACAGCTGAGTCGGCGCTGTTGGCAGAGCCGGCTGGTTGGACTGTGGCGCAACGGGCACTGCCGTTTGCTGGACAGGAACCAGGGTCAGGTCGATTTTGGTGCCGCCTTTATTAACCGCTTCCTGCACGGTATCGGTGATAAAGACCAGCTTATCGTTGATCGTTACCGCCGCGCTCAGGAGGATACGCGCGTTAGGCTGCACGTCAGACGGGTTATACGGCAGCACGAAGCTGAACGGCGCCTGTTTACCTTCTGTACGAACCGCGCGCTGGGCCAGCACTTTCGACGGTGCATCCGCCAGAGAGGCATCGGACAGCGTAACCGTGAGTACCGCGTCCGGCGGCAGAGCTACTTTCTGCTTGATCCAGATAGTACCGGATACGTTAGGCTGTCGAATGGCTTGCTGTGAAAGGGTGTTAATCCCGTTTGGGGTTGCCGTTGGCACCGGGACATCGGCACTCTTATCCGCACAGGCGGACAGCGCTACCGCCATTGCAACACCGCTTAACATAGGCACGAGTTTCATTGAAGTCTCCTTATCATCAATGCACCGGCGGGATCGATCCCATCCGATGTCGTTTTATTCACATAACGTAAACAAGTGTGGCACAAATCACGGATTAATGCCTAATTTTGGCCTGGTATTAAGATAATTCCACCCATCGGACCACTCTCGTTTCTGCGTTATACTCTGCGTATCTTTCGCCACGGCGTTTATTGAGGACCATTATGAGTCAGGCACTGAACAATCTGCTGACATTGCTGAACCTGGAAAAAATAGAAGAAGGGCTGTTTCGCGGACAGAGCGAAGATTTAGGCTTACGCCAGGTTTTTGGCGGCCAGGTCGTGGGGCAAGCGCTGTATGCCGCAAAGGAGACCGTCCCGGCAGACCGTCTGGTGCACTCGTTCCACAGCTACTTTTTACGCCCTGGCGACAGCGCTAAACCGATTGTGTACGACGTGGAAGTTCTGCGTGACGGCCAAAGCTTCAGCGCCCGCCGCGTGGCGGCCATCCAACATGGAAAACCCATCTTCTACATGACCGCCTCGTTCCAGGCGCCAGAGCCGGGGTATGAGCATCAAAAAACGATGCCCCCTGCCCCGTCGCCGGACGATCTGAAATCGGAAACCGACATCGCGCGCGCGCTCGCGCATCTGCTGCCGCCGCAGGTAAAAGAGAAGTTTCTGTGCGATAAGCCACTGGAGATCCGCCCGGTGGAATTTCATAACCCCATGAAGGGTCACGCTTCCGAGCCCACCCGTCAGGTGTGGATCCGCGCCAACGGCAGCGTTCCGGCAGATTTGCGTGTGCACCAGTATCTGCTCGGGTATGCGTCGGATTTCAATTTCCTGCCGGTTGCGCTACAGCCGCACGGCGTGGGATTCCTGGAAAAAGGGATGCAGGTTGCCACGATTGACCACTCTATGTGGTTCCACCGTCCGTTCGATATGAACCAATGGCTGCTTTACAGCGTGGAGAGTACCTCTGCGTCCAGCGCGCGCGGCTTTGTACGCGGGGAGTTTTATACCCAGGATGGCGTGCTGGTGGCCTCGACGGTCCAGGAAGGGGTCATGCGTAACAGAGGATGATGTAAAAAGCCCGGTAACGCTACGCTTACCGGGCCTGAGGATCCTGTCTTTGCAGGCCGGGTAGACGAAGCCGCCACCCGGCAAAGCACGCAAATCATGCGTTATAAGCATTCTCGCCGTGGCTGTTGACGTCCAGACCTTCGCGCTCCTGCTCTTCCGGCACGCGCAGCCCGACGGTCATATCGGCCAGCTTGTAGCCGATAAAGGCCACCACGCCCGACCAGACAACGGTAATAGCAATGCTTTCCAGCTGAACCAGCACCTGGTGCATCATGGTCACGCCTTCCGCGTAGCCCACGCCGCCGAGAGACTGCGCCGCGAAGATACCCGTCATCACGCAGCCGATGATGCCGCACACGCCGTGCACGCCGAACACGTCGCACGGATCGTCAACGCGCAGAATACGTTTCAGCGCGGTAACGCCCCACAGCCCCGCCAGACCGGCGACGATGCCGATCAGCAGCGCGCCGCCCACGCCCACGTAACCGCACGCTGGCGTGATGCCCACCAGGCCGGCAATCGCCCCTGAACAGGCACCCAGCAGCGATGGCTTGCCGCGAACGGCCCACTCGCCAAATACCCAAGAGAGGATAGCACCGGCGGTTGCCACTACGGTATTCACGAAGGCCAGCGCGGCGATTTCGTTAGCGGCACTGGCTGAACCGGCGTTGAAGCCGAACCAGCCAAAGTAGAGGACGGCTGTGCCGGTAAAGACCATCGGCAGGTTGTGCGGTTTGAACGCTTCTTTCCCGAAGCCCACGCGTTTACCAATCAGGTATGCGCCGACCAGGCCTGCTACCGCGGCGTTGATGTGCACAACGGTACCGCCCGCAAAGTCCAGCGCGCCATGGGAAGCCAGCAGACCGCCGCCCCAGACCATATGCGCAATCGGGATATAGGAGAGCGTCAGCCAGACCACCACAAAAATCAGTACCGCAGAGAAGCGGATACGCTCGGCCAGCGCGCCCACAATCAGCCCTACGGTGATGCAGGCGAACGAGCCCTGGAACGCGACGTGAATATACTGATAGAAGCTGCCCATCACCGCGGTCAGCTCGATATTTTTCAGCATCGCCCAGTTAACGTTGCCGAAGAAGGCGTTACCCTCGCCGAAGGCCAGCGAGTAACCGTAAACCACCCACAGCACGCACACCAGCGCGAACGTGACGGCAACCTGCGTCAGCATGGAGAGCACGTTCTTGCCGCGGATCAGGCCGCCGTAAAACAGCGCGATGCCCGGAATCGTCATGAACAGCACCAGCGCGGTGCAAATCATCATAAACGCGTTATCGGCTTTGTCTGCCACGGCAGGTGCAGCCATTGCCAGGCCCGGCAGCAGCGCCAGCGACCCCAGAGCTGTTTTCATTGTTGTTCTCTTCATTTTCTCGATCCCTATCACTGTGTGCCAGGAGTTACTTACAACGCCGCTTCGTCAGATTCGCCGGTACGGATGCGAATGACGCGCTGTAGTTCAGCAACGAAAATTTTGCCGTCGCCAATTTTGCCGGTGTATGCCGCTTTGCTGACCACATCAATCACCTCATCAAGCTGATCGTCGGCAATCGCCACGTCAATCTTCACTTTTGGCAGGAAGTTAACGCTGTATTCCGCCCCGCGATAAAGCTCGGCATGACCTTTCTGACGCCCAAAGCCTTTCACTTCGGTGACGGTCAGCCCCTGAATACCCATGGAAGACAGCGCTTCGCGCACGTCTTCGAGTTTGAATGGTTTGATTACCACCGTAACCAGCTTCATAAATCCCCTCCAGTCAGAATTCGGTAATGGCCGCAGCTAACACGAAAGGGACATTGCAAAGGGTGTGCCAGAAGTGAAATGTGAGAAGGAAAGCGGCGCGGCGCGCATGCTCAGAGAACGGGTGAAAAAAAACGCACCATGACGGTGCAGGGTGCGTTTCCGTTTTGCACCAACAGGTATGTCTGTTAGCACATTGCCTTGGAATGGTGCATCAGGCGCTGAGTGACTCATCCTCGCGTACGCTGGCGGCCAGCTCGTCGCCTGCCAGCTGCAACTGATACATCTGCCAGTAGCGCCCTTTTGCCTCAAGCAACTCCCTGTGCGTTCCCCGTTCAACGGCCTGACCACGGTGCAGCACCAGAATGGTATCGGCATCGACGATGGTTGAGAGGCGGTGGGCGATCACCACAAGCGTGGTGCGATCCCGCACGGCAGCCAGCGCCTGCTGGATCGCCTGCTCGGTACCGGAGTCGATGCTGGCGGTCGCTTCATCCAGAATCAGCACCTGCGGCGTCTCAATCAGCACGCGCGCCAGCGCCAGCAGTTGCTTTTGCCCGACGGAGAGGTTGTTGCCCTGCTCGCCCAGCCGGGTATAGATCCCCTCGCTTAACCCGCGCGCCAGATCCGCCAGCTGTACCGTCTCCAGCACCTCCCAGACCTGCTCAGGTGTGAACGGTCGCCCCAGCGTCACGTTGGCATAAAAGGTATCGGCCAGCACCACCGGATCCTGCTGCACCATCGCGACGCCCTTGCGCAACGCGTTGTGGCTAAGCGCGGCAAGAGGCCGTCCGTCCAGACGGATCTCCCCCTGCGTCAACGGATAGTAGCCCATCAGCAAACTGGCGAGCGTGCTTTTGCCGCTGCCGGTATGCCCAACCAGGGCGACAAAACCGCGCGACGGCACATCCAGGTTGATATCCTGCAAGACAAGCTGGTCGTCGCGGTAGGCAAACGAGACATGATCGAACGCGATAGATCCACTTTCCAGCGGGCGGTCGTCATCGCCATAGGTTTGACGCGGCCTGTCCATCAGCTCGAACACACGCTCGCCCGCGACCACCGCCTGTTGCAGCATCGACTGCTGCGTGGTGAGTTCAATCAGCGGCTCGTTGAGGCGTCCGAGGTAGCTGATAAACGCGTACAGCACCCCCACCTCAATGGTTCCGCGCGTCGTCAGGCCGAACAGCATCAGCAGCCCGCACAGCACCAGCGCCGAGAAGAGGCTCAGCAGCGGACGTAACAGGAAACCGTCCAGACGTAACGTCTGCATCCGCGCCATATAGTGCGAGCGGCTGGCTTCCCCCATTCGCTCGCCAAAACGCGCCTGCTGGCGAAACTGCTGAATAACGCTCATGCCGTTGATCACTTCGTTGAAGCCATCATTGATATCCGCAAGGTAAGCGCGCACGCGGCGAACAATCGGCGTGCTGTAGCGCTGGTAAATCACCATCACAATCAGCACCGCCGGGAAAATGGTGATTGCCACCAGCGCCATCCGCCAGTCCAGGCTGAACATCGCCACCAGCATCGCGCCAATCAGCGCGGCACTGCGCAGTACCGTTGCGACAACGGTGACGTACAGGTCGCGGATCACTTCGGTGTCGTTAGTGACGCGCGAAATAACCTGTCCGACCGGCTGGGTATCAAACTCGCTCAGCGGCTGGCGCAGCGCGGCATCCATCACATCCGTGCGTAGCTGCTGAACCACGCCCACGGCGGCCCGGTTAAACAGCAGCGACTGGGCATAGTGTAGCCCCGCCGCCGTCAGCTGTAGCCCGACATACGCCACGCCCAGCCCCGCCACCAGCCCCAGCGGCAGATAGCGCTTCGCCACCATGTTATCAATGAAATAGCTGATTAGCAGCGGGCCGGTCACCTCCGCAATCGCGGCGATCCACAGCAACAGCACGGCGATGGAAAGCGGTTTGCGCCACGGTGAGCCATAGGCGAGCAGCCGTTTTAACGTCGGCCACATCTGTCCAAACTTACGCATCGGCCACCTCCTCATCCAGCGCAGCTTCAAGCTGTTGATAGCGGTACATATCCCGATACCAGCCGCTCTGCCCGGCGAGCTGCTCATGCTGACCACGCTGGGAAATATGTCCGTGCTGAAGCACCATAATTTCACTGGCTTCGGTAAGCGCCGACAGACGGTGCGCGCTGATGATGACCGTGCGCCCCTCCCCCCACTGGCGAAGGTTATGCAGAATTTGATGCTCGGTACGCCCGTCAACCGCCGACAGCGCATCATCCAGAATCAGGATCTCAGCGTTCAGCAGCAGCGCGCGGGCGATGGAGATACGCTGCTTTTGTCCACCGGAGAGCATCACGCCCCGCTCCCCCACTTCCGTATCGTAGCCCTGCGGCAGGCGCAAAATATCCTCGTGGACGCTGGCCAGGCGCGCTACGTGCTCGATCTCGTCCTGCGTCGCCGTCGGGCACCCGAGCGCGATATTGCTGGCAATGGTGTCTGAAAACAAAAACGGCGTCTGGCTGACGACCGCCAGGCGGCTGCGCCAGTCATCCAGCAGCAGGCGCGGCAGGGGGACATCGTGGAAACGGATATCGCCTTCGCTCACGTCAAAATGGCGCTGAATGAGTGCCAGGAGGGTACTTTTTCCGGACCCCGTCGGGCCGCAGATGCCCAGCATCTGACCAGGCCGCAGCGTGAAGCTGACGTTTTCAAGCACCGGGTGTTCCGTTTGCGGGTAGATAAAGGCGCGAACGTCAGCCTTCAGGATACCCGGACCTTCCGGTACCGGCTCACTGCCATCGTTCACCACCGGCACTTCCGCCAGCATGGCGCGGATACGGCTGTAGGCGGCGCTCCCGCGCTCAACGATATTAAACATCCAGGCCAGCGCCAGCATCGGCCAGATCATCAGCCCGAGGTACATCGCAAAGCTGGTTAGCTGACCGAGGGTCATCGTGCCTTGCACCACCATCCAGCTGCCGCCGCCAACCGCCAGCAGGTTCGCCATGCCAATCGCAATATAAATTGTCGGATCGAAACGGGCGTCAATCCGCGCCACGCGCATGTTTTTCGCGCCGGTGTCGGCGGCGTCTGCGGCAAACAGCGCGGACTGCCTGTCTTCCAGACCAAACGCTTTGATCATGCGGATGCTGGTCATGCTCTCCTGGGTGCGATCGTTCAGCGACGAGAACGCCGCCTGCGCCAGCTTGAAGCGTTCATGGAGCTGCTCGCCGTAGCGGTTAATCGCCAGCGCCATCAGCGGCATCGGCAGCAGCGCCAGCAAAGTGAGCTCCCAGCTAATTTGCGTAGACATCACAATCAATACCGCACAGCCCATCACCAGGGAATCCACCAGCGTTAATACCCCTTCGCCGGCGGCAAACACCACGCGATCCACGTCGTTAGTGGCGCGGGCGATGAGATCCCCGGTACGGTGACGCAGATAAAACTCAGGGTGCTGGCGGCTCAGCTGGCGGTAAAAATCTTCGCGCAGCTCCACGGCAAGCTGGTAGGACGCGCCGAACAGCAGCACGCGCCAGACATAGCGCAGCAGGTAAACCACCACGGCCGTCAGCACCAGCGTGCCGACCCACATCATCACCCGTGCGGCGGTGTAATGTTGTTCGGTAACACCATCCACGACGTATCCCACCACTTTGGGCGGGAGCAGTTGCAGGATGGCAATGATGATAAGCAGGGCCACCGCGCCGAGGTAGCGTTGCCACTCCCGACGAAAGTACCAGCTTAATTGGGCAAATAATCGCACGCGGTATTTTCCTGAAGGTATTTTATGATGTTATTCAATGGGTAATGCTGTGGTGTATTTAATCTGTTCCATGGCAAAACTGGAGGTGACATCGGACAAGCCCGGTACGCTGTTGACCAGCCGCTTGTAAAAATCATCGTAGCGCTTCATGTCCGCCACCTGAACGCGCATCAGATAGTCGTATTCCCCCGCCATGCGCCAGAAGCCGAGCACCTCGGGCATATCGGAAACCTGCGTGACGAAGCGGCTGTACCATTCACTGCTGTGATGCTGCGTTTTTATCAGGACAAAGGCGGTCAGTCCAAGCCCCAGTTTTTCGGGATCCAGCAGCGCCACGCGTCCCAGCAGAATGCCATCATCTTCAAGCTTCTTGAGGCGCTTCCAGCACGGCGTGGTGGTCAGATTAACGGCATCTGCCAGCGCCTGCAAAGAGAGGGTGCAGTCGCTTTGCAGCAAAGAAAGCAGCTTGCGGTCAATTTTATCTAGCATACCCACCTCGAAGAGAAAATTATTCTCCATACATTCTATTTTAAAGGCCAGATAGCAACAATTTTTTCTGTGCTTTTCGCTATGCTGGGCACAAAATGACAAACGGATAACTACGATGAATAGCACCTGGGTTAAACATGCCATCAGCGAAATAAATGCCGACTATCAGCGCTCGGCAGACACCCACTTAATCCGCCTGCCTCTGCCGGGATTTCCCGGTATTCAGCTCTATCTGAAGGATGAAAGTACCCATCCTACCGGCAGCCTGAAGCATCGCCTGGCGCGTTCACTCTTTTTATACGGTTTATGTAACGGCTGGATTAAAGAAGGCACCACGATTATTGAATCCTCATCCGGCTCTACTGCCGTCTCCGAGGCCTACTTTGCCCGCCTGCTGGGCCTGCCGTTTATCGCCGTGATGCCTTCCTGCACGGCGAAACGCAAAGTCGAACAGATCGAATTTTACGGCGGACGCTGCCACTTTGTGGAAAGCGCCTGCGAAATCTACGCGGCCTCCGAAATGCTGGCCCGCGAACTGAATGGCCACTATATGGACCAGTTCACCTTCGCCGAGCGCGCCACCGACTGGCGCGGCAATAATAATATTGCGGACAGCATTTTCCGCCAGATGACCCACGAGCCGCATCCGGTTCCGTCGTACATTGTGATGAGCGCCGGTACGGGCGGAACCTCCGCCACTATCGGACGCTACATTCGCTGTCAGGGCTACGATACCCAGCTGATGGTGGTCGACCCGCAGAACTCGGTGTTCCTTGATTACTGGCAATCCCGCGATGCCGGCCTGCGTAGCCCCGTGGGTAGCAAAATCGAAGGGATTGGCCGCCCGCGCGTGGAACCGTCGTTCATTCCGGACGTCGTGGATGAGATGCTTCGCGTGCCGGACGCTGCCAGCGTCGCGACGGCGCACTGGCTGGAGACACAGCTTGGCCGTAAGGTCGGGGCCTCAACCGGCACCAATATGTGGGGCGCGCTACAGCTGGCGGCGAGGATGCGTGAAGAAGGCCGTACTGGCTCTGTCGTCACGCTGCTGTGCGACAGCGGTGAGCGCTACCTGGAGACCTATTACAACGCGCAATGGGTACAGGCCAATATTGGCGATGTTGAACCGTGGAAAGCGCAGATTTCTCAGTTGGTGAAATAAAAAAAAGCCAGGCTTAAGCCTGGCTTGCTGGAAGGATCTCGCTATTCGGGGGAATATGGGAGGTTATTTTTGTCCAGCCAATGTGTCAAAAAATGGGACACCGCTTCGTTACGACAGTGTCCGATAACCGGTAAATGAGGGAGCGCGGCGATAAGTTGCGGCATCGCGTTCCCCATGATCAGCCCACGGCCAACGCTGCCCAGCATCTCGTGGTCGTTCATGGCATCGCCAAAGGCCATGCAGTCCTGCATCGTCAGCCCAAGATGGTCGCTCAGCACCGCCAGCGCAGAACCTTTGTTACAGCCCACCGGCAACACTTCAAGACAGTCCACCGCTGAGAAGGTCAAATGTGCCCGGTCGCCCAGCGCCTCGTTAAGCTGAATGCGCAGGCGGCAGAGGTCGTCGTGATCGCCACAGAAGCAGATCTTGGTCACCTTGTGCGCCGGAATACGGCGCAAATCGATAAGCTGATACTTAAAGCCGCTGTAGACGTGCGCGTGCAGCAAGTCCGGGATCTCACGCCCGGTAAACCAGCCTTCATCGTTAAAAACGTGCACGCTGGCCTGGGTATCCCAGGCGCTGTGCAGGACAATATCGGCCACTTCCGGGTTCAGATCCTGACGGTGCAGCACCTCGCCGTCGACGGAGTGAATGCGCGTCCCGTTGCCGGTGATCAGGAACGCATCGAGGGAAAATGTTCCCAGCAGATGGCGCATTTCAAGGACATGACGACCGGTGGCAAACGTCAGGGTGACTTCACGCTCGTGCAGGCGCTTAAGGGCGTTGAGGGTTTTCTCCCCTAAACGGTGATCCGGCATTAACAGCGTGCCGTCCATATCAAATGCAGCGAGCCGAGCCATGATTACTCCTGAAATGTGATGCGGTTAACTTGTGCATCAGTATTACGTGAGATATACGGAAGTAATAGTGAATACATGATAATTATTGTTCCGGGTTTTCCATGCGCCAGCTTAACCGTCTTAACCAGTATCAACGTCTTTGGCAACCCTCCGCCGGCGCGCCGCAGCAGGTGACCATCAGTGAACTTGCCAGCCGCTGCTTTTGCAGCGAGCGCCACGTTCGCACCCTGCTGCGCCAGGCGCAGGAGGCGGGCTGGCTAAGCTGGCACGCCCGGTCCGGACGAGGAAAGCGAGGGGAGTTACTCTTTCACGTCACCCCGGATTCGTTGCGTAATACGATGATGGAAGAGGCGCTGAAAAGCGGGCAGCAGCATAACGCCCTGGAGCTGGCCCAGCTCGCACCTGAAGATTTGCGATCGCTGCTGCATCCGTTTCTGGGCGGGCAGTGGCAGAACGATACGCCAACGCTGCGTATCCCCTACTATCGCTCGCTGGAGCCGCTTCAGCCGGGGTTTTTACCTGGCCGGGCGGAGCAGCATCTTGCGGGACAGGTGTTCTCTGGCTTGACGCGTTTCAACGGTAACAGCAGCGAACCTACGGGCGATCTGGCGCATCACTGGGACGTTTCTGCTGACGGCCTGCGCTGGCATTTCTATATTCGCTCCACCCTGCACTGGCATAACGGCGATAAAATAGAGACGTCGCAGCTCCAGCAAAGCCTGACGGCGCTGTTATCACAACCCGGCATGGGCACACTTTTCCGGAGCGTCCTTCGCATCGAAACCACGCATCCACAGTGCCTGACGTTTATTTTGCATCAGCCTGACTACTGGCTGGCGCACAGGCTGGCGACCTACTGTAGCCGTCTGGCGCATCCCCGTCTCCCCGGGGTTGGCAGCGGCCCCTTCCGTCTGAGCGTTTTTGAGCCCGAGCTGGTGCGTCTGGAAAGCCACGAGCAGTATCACCTCTGCCATCCGTTGCTTAAGGCTATAGAGTACTGGATCACACCGCAGCTTTTTGACTACAGCCTGGGCACCAGCTGCCGCCACCCGGTGCAAATCGCCATTGGTCAGGCCGACGAGCTGGCCAGTCTGCGGCTGGTGAGTAACAGCACCAGCCTGGGCTTCTGCTACCTCACGCTGAAGCAGAGCGCGCGCCTGAGCGAGCTTCAGGCAAAGCGGCTGATTAATATCATTCATCTCTCAACGCTTCTGCACACGCTTCCGCTGAACGAAGGGCTTATCACGCCTACCGGGGAACTGCTTCCCGGCTGGGCGATCCCCCAGTGGCCTGATTTAACCGACGTTGCGCTGCCAGAGGCATTGACGCTGGTCTACCACCTGCCGGTTGAGCTTCACACCATGGCCAGCCAGTTAAAGGCATACCTTGCGCGGCAGGGTTGCGAGTTGACCGTCATCTTTCACGACGCCAAGACGTGGGACGGGTGCCAGCCGCTTGCCGAGGGAGACATGATGATGGGAGACAGACTGATTGGCGAAGCGCCGGCGTACACGCTTGAGCAGTGGCTCCGCTGCGATGCACTCTGGCCGCATCTGCTGAGCGCACCGGCATACGCCCATTTACAGGCCACGCTGGATGCGGTGCAGATGCAGGCCGACGATCGTGACCGACACGCAGGGCTTCAGGCCATATTCAGCCGGTTAATGGAAACTGCCGTCCTGACGCCGCTCTTTAACTATCAGTATCAAATCAGCGCCCCTCCGGGCGTCAACGGGATACGCCTTAACACCCGCGGCTGGTTTGACTTCACCGAAGCCTGGCTCCCTCCCCCAAACGCGTGAAGAAGCTGGTCGCCGCTGTAGCCAGGCGTTAACATGACGCTTTTACCGTAACTGTCGAGATGATCTATGAAACGTGCCGTCGTCGTGTTCAGCGGAGGACAAGATTCCACAACCTGCCTGATTCAGGCGCTTCACCAGTATGATGAAGTTCACTGCGTCACTTTTGATTATGGACAGCGTCATCGCGCTGAAATTGATGTCGCTCGTGAACTGGCCCTGAAACTGGGCGCCCGCGCGCATAAAGTGCTGGACGTGACGCTGTTAAATGAACTGGCCGTCAGCAGCCTCACCCGTGACAGTATTCCGGTCCCTGATTACGAGCCGGACGCCAGCGGCATTCCGAATACCTTCGTGCCGGGCCGCAACATTCTGTTCCTGACCCTGACGGCAATCTATGCCTACCAGGTAAAAGCCGAAGCGGTAATTACCGGCGTGTGTGAGACCGACTTCTCCGGTTACCCGGACTGCCGGGATGAGTTCGTGAAAGCACTCAATCACGCCGTGGATCTGGGAATGGCAAAAGAGACCCGCTTCGAAACGCCGCTGATGTGGCTGGATAAAGCCGAGACCTGGGCGCTGGCCGACTACTGGGGCAAGCTGGATGTGGTTCGCAACGATACCCTGACCTGCTACAACGGCATTAAAGGAGACGGCTGCGGCCAGTGTGCCGCCTGTAATCTGCGCGCAAACGGGCTGAATCATTATCTTGCGGATAAAGCGGGCGTGATGGCCGAAATGCAGAAAAAGACCGGGCTGAAATAGGGCTACCTGACCGTGCTGTCGAACAGTTTTACGCCAGCAGCACGGGTAATTTTCATCAGAGTAGACAGCGTTGGGTTGCCATCTTCGGACAGGGTTCGATATAGCTGCTGACGTGAGAGTCCCGCTTTGGCTGAAATTTCCCCGATACCGCCACGCGCTTCGATGACACGTCTGAGAGCAATCAAATAGGCCGGGATCCCCTGGTCTTCGTAAATTTCATCCAGTGCAATTTGCAGATACAGCTGTGCGTAAGAAGGATTTTCGCGCAGCATCTTTACTACGGCTTCATCATGGCTGACGGTACTCGAGAATTTTCGCTCGCTTTTGCTCATTGGGTTTATCCTTTTGATGATCCTTCCAGTAGTCTATTGCCAGCTTTACATCCGCTTTCTGGCTCTTTTTGTCACCGCCGATCAGCAACAATAAGATTTCCCGATGTTGTACTGCAAAATAGACTCGATAACCGGGACCACAATCAATCTTCAGTTCCCAGAGGCCCTCTCTGAGATAAGGGTAATCACCGAAGTTTCCCTTCTCCGCGCGGTCGATTCGCAGAAGGATCCGAAACGCCAGCTCCGGATCCTTTCGCCTCATCTTTGTTACCCAATCCTCAAACGGTATTTTCCCGTCACGGGTCCGGTAGCGTTCAACAACGTAGTCCCTGTTCATTATTTTATCCCTGAAAATCCTTTTTGTCTTTTATAAAAGACAAAAGTCTACCCGATCATCAGCTCCAGCTTTTCGCGCAATTCCCCTTCCAGTGGCAACGCTTTCTGGGTTTTGAGATCGATGCAGACAAAGGTGATCAGCGCGTCTGCCACCACCTGTCCTTCAGGCTCCAGCGTGACGACCTGGCTCAGCACGCCGCTTTTGCCATTCAGCTGCTGTACCTGACTGGTCACGGTAAGCACATCCCCCAGCACGGCCGGACGACGGTAGTTAATGTTGATGTTGGCGACCACGAACGCGATGTTGTGTGCAGTCAGCCACTGGAAACTTTCGCTATTCTCCAGGCCGTCCCAGCGCGCCTCTTCAAGAAATTCCAGGTAGCGGGCGTTATTGACGTGCTGGTAAACATCGAGGTGATAACCACGGACTTTGATTTGTGTTTGCATAGCGCAATAGCCTTTCGTTGTTATAGGATCAGAGGTCATAACTGGTATGACCTCTTTATCCTGGCAAATTTTTGCCGCAGTGCAAGTGATTACGCGATTACAACGTCAGGTGTGCGAGATTGCGCTCAACCAGCGCGCTGCCCATCCCCGGGACCTGCTTGAGATCGTCAATGGTTTTAAAGGGGCCATACTCTTCGCGATAGCTGACGATGGCCTGCGCTTTTTTGAGCCCCACGCCATTCATCGCCCGGGCCAGATCCTCCGCAGAGGCAGTATTGATACTGACCCGCGTACCCTCGTCCTCGGCCGCTTTGGTGCTGGCCGTCGCGTTGGCTTTAACATGACCTTGCGACGTCGCATCCGCCTGGTTTTGTACAGCCTGCGCTTTAGCGGCGGGGGTTGCAGCCAGCGCTCCCGGACTCATCCCGGAAGTGGCAATCGCCAGGGTAATTAACAGTGCTTTGATTCCAGATTTCATGCTGCTTTCTCCTTGTTTGTTGACAGCCAGGCCACGATAGCCGCACGGAGAAACAGGCACAAACAGCAGATTGCAGAAATGGAAAAGGCCGCGAAAGCGGCCTTTAGTTTTTGCAGAGCGTTACGAAAATCTGCGAGCAGGTACGAAATTATTGCTCCTGGGTAACCACATCACCCAGCTTGATTTTGGCTTCTTTACGCAGGTTGCTCATCATCGCTTCGAAAGCAATCTGCGCATTGTTCTGGGTAATACCCTGAACCATAGCCTTCTTCTGCGCGTCCGGCAGCGTGCCGGCTTTCACTTCATCCAGCGCCAGAAGAACCACATTACCCTGCATATCGGTCGTGGTACCAAAGACAGGTTTGTCCTTCGCCGGCAGGCTCAGACCAAACGCCGCCTGGCTGACAGGATCCTGACCGGTACGGCTCAGCGTTTTGGCTTCGCCAAAGCTCAGGCCAGCCGCCTTCATCGCATCACTCTTACCGGCTTTCAGATCGGCCAGAATTTTCTCTGCATCCAGTTTTGCCTGCTGTGCCGCTTTATTATGTTTCACCAGCGCCACCACCTGATCTTTCACTTCCGCCAGCGGTTTCACCGCCTCGGCTTTGTGCTCGCTGACGCGCAGAACAAACGCACGGTCACCGTCGACGGTAATGATGTCTGAGTTGCTGCCCGGCGTACCGTTCTCACCCACCAGACCCCCATTGAAGATGGCATCAGAAACCGGTTTGAAGTTCAGTTCTTCCGGCAGGTTTTCGTGGCTGAACCAGCCCGTCTCAACCGCTTTAACGCCGGCAGCCTGCTCCGCGCCCGCCAGTGATTCGTTGTCGTTGCTTGCGGCATCGCTCACTTTCTGTTGCAGCGCATAGAAGGCGTCAAGCGCTTTCTCCTGCTTCACTTTCGCAGCGATATCATCCCGCACCTCAGCCAGCGGCTTGGTTTTTGCCGCAGTGATATCGTCAAGGCGCGCCACCAGGAAACCAACGGAGGATTTGATCACGCCAGACAGCTGGCCTTTCTCTTTCAGGCCGGCGTTTTTCAGCTCATCCGGGGTGGTTGCGTCTTCCAGCCAGCCCATATCCCCGCCGTTTTTGGCAGAAATAATGTCGGTGGATTTTGCTTTCGCCACGGTCGCGAAATCTGCGCCTTTGTTCAGCTCGTCCAGCACGGCTTTAGCTTCTGCTTCCGTTTTGGTCTGGATCACGCTGTAGCGGTTACGCTGCGGCTGAGTGAACTGATCCTGATGCTGATCGTAATAAGACTGGATCTCCGCGTCAGTCGCGTTTTCCTGCATCGCCGCCGCGTCCAGCTTGATATAGCTTACGCGGAACTGTTCAGGAGAGATGAAGTTGTTCTTGTTTTGCTCGTAGTAAGCATTAACTTCAGCGTCGCTGACCTGCTGTTTCGCCGCCAGCGCGTTGACATCAATCGTCGCTTCGCGCACCACGCGTTGCTGCGCCACCAGCGCCGCCAGCTCTTCCGTTTCGCCTTTCAGCATGAAATCGGTGCCCACCACAGCGTTGATCAGCTGTTGCGTGGTCAGCTGGTTACGCAGCGCCTGCGCGTACTGGTCAGCCGTCATACCCATCTGGTTAACAATGCTGTTATAGCGCGCGTTGTCGAACTTCCCGTTAGACTGGAAAGCCTGGGTCGAGAAGATGGCTTTTTTGACCTGCTCATCGCTGATGCCCAGACCCAGGCTTTTCGCGTACTGGTCCAGCAGCGCTTCGTCGATAAGGCGGTTCAGCGTCTGCTGACGCAGGTTTTTCATATAGCCTTCGTTGGCTGCGAGTTCAGAGTATTGGTCGCCCAGCTGCTGCTGCATGCGGTTACGTTCACCAGCAAAAGCGTTCTCGAACTGCCCACGGCTAATTTCCTGGCCGTTCACTTTTGCGGCGTAGTTTGCACCACCGCCGATGAGGTAACTACTCACACCGGTCAATATGAACGACACGATAATGATACCGAAAATAATCTTGAGCACGAGACTGTTAGCAGCCGTGCGTAAGCTGTCCATCATGGTGTAACAACACTCCGCTGTAGGTGACTGGTTACCTGACGCTGACGGAAAATCCTGACCGTCGCGCGTAAAGGCGTATTGTGACAAGAAAACAGGGCAATTGTCAGCCCACAACTCGCATAAACTCGCACAAATCAGGCCTGGACAAACAAAAAAGGCACATCAAACGATGCGCCCTTGTACTTTTCAGCTTCCCTGAAGCGGGAAAGCAATCAGTTTACTGCGTCTTTCAGCGCTTTACCTGCACGGAAACCCGGCACTTTAGCGGCAGCAATGGTGATCTCTTTACCGGTCTGAGGGTTGCGGCCAGTACGGGCAGCGCGCTCTTTAACCGCAAAAGTACCGAAACCTACCAGTGCAACGTCGTCCCCAGCTTGCAGAGATTCAGTAACAGAAGCAATTAAAGCATCTAAAGCACGTCCAGCTGCAGCTTTAGAAATATCAGCACCCGCAGCAATTTTGTCAATCAGTTGAGATTTATTCACTGTTCTCTTCCTCTCTTTATAATTTATATCGCACCTGAATCCTTCACAGCGCGACCGCGCAGCAGTTATATCAGTCCTGCTATGACCTTACAACACCCGTTGTTGATGGCTTACCCAATCAGCAATCTAAATTAGCTATACAAAAAAAGGCTGGCAAGTACGAAATGACTTACCAGCCTTGTTTTTATTGACGCTCTTTGCGCGAGGTCACTATTTTGCGGTTACAACCTGCATTCCGGACGGTTCATTTTGCAGTGCGAGAGTCAGAACTTCCTCAATGCGTTTCACCGGATGGATCTGCAAATCAGCAATAACGTTGTCCGGAATCTCTTCCAGATCGCGTTTATTCTCGTAAGGGATCAATACGGTTTTGATCCCACCGCGGTGTGCCGCCAGCAGTTTTTCTTTTAACCCGCCGATTGGCAGAACCTGGCCACGCAGGGTGATTTCACCGGTCATGGCCACATCGGCACGAACCGGGTTACCCGTCAGGCAGGAAACCAGCGCCGTACACATGGCAATACCCGCACTTGGGCCATCTTTCGGCGTTGCCCCTTCCGGAACGTGAACGTGGATGTCGCGTTTTTCGTAGAAATCAGCGTTGATGCCCAATTTCTCTGCGCGCGCGCGCACCACGGTCAGCGCCGCCTGAATGGACTCCTGCATCACTTCACCGAGCGAACCGGTGTAGGTCAGTTTGCCTTTGCCCGGCACGCAGGCGGTTTCGATGGTCAGCAGATCGCCACCCACTTCCGTCCATGCCAGACCGGTCACCTGACCCACGCGGTTTTCGTTGTCCGCGCGACCATAGTCGAAGCGCTGAACGCCGAGGTAAGCATGCAGATTGTCGCCGTTAATCACGATGTGTTTCAGGCTCTTATCCAGCAGCAGCTGTTTCACCGCCTTACGGCACAGCTTGGAGATCTCACGCTCAAGGCTACGCACGCCCGCTTCTCGGGTGTAGTAACGAATGATGCCTACAATGGCGCTGTCCTCAACGGTCAGCTCGTTGGTTTTCAGCGCGTTACGCTCAATCTGCTTCGGCAGCAGGTGCCGCTTAGCAATGTTCAGCTTCTCGTCTTCGGTATAGCCGGACAGACGGATCACTTCCATACGGTCCAGCAGCGGTGCCGGAATGTTCATGGAGTTGGAGGTCGCCACGAACATCACATCGCTCAGATCGTAGTCGACTTCCAGATAGTGATCGCTGAACGCGACGTTCTGCTCTGGATCAAGCACTTCCAGCAGCGCCGACGCCGGATCGCCACGCATGTCCGAAGACATTTTGTCGATCTCATCGAGCAGGAACAGCGGGTTTTTAACGCCCACTTTCGCCATCTTCTGAATCAGCTTGCCCGGCATCGAACCAATATAGGTACGACGGTGGCCGCGGATTTCCGCTTCATCACGCACGCCGCCCAGCGCCATACGGATGTACTTACGTCCTGTCGCTTTGGCGATGGACTGACCCAGAGAGGTTTTACCCACCCCTGGCGGTCCTACCAGGCACAGGATCGGGCCTTTGATTTTGTTCACACGGCTTTGTACCGCGAGATACTCAAGAATGCGGTCTTTCACGCGTTCCAGGCCGTAGTGGTCGGTATCCAGGATCTCCTGGGCCTGACGCAGGTCTTTTTTGACCTTGCTGCGGGCATTCCACGGAACCTGCACCATCCACTCAATGTAGCCGCGTACAACGGTCGCTTCTGCCGACATCGGAGACATCATTTTCAGCTTCTGCAACTCGGCTTCGGCTTTCTCTTTCGCCTCTTTCGGCATTTTCGCCGCGTCGATCTTACGCTTCAGCGCTTCGTTTTCGTCCGGCGCGTCGTCCATCTCGCCGAGCTCTTTCTGAATGGCTTTCATTTGCTCGTTCAGATAGTACTCACGCTGCGATTTTTCCATCTGCTTTTTGACGCGGTTGCGAATGCGCTTCTCAACCTGGAGCAGATCGATTTCAGACTCCATCATCGCCATCAGGTATTCCAGACGTTCGTTAACGTCGGACATTTCCAGCACGGACTGTTTGTCAGCCAGTTTCAGCGGCATGTGTGCAGCGATGGTATCCGCCAGACGTGCAGGATCGTCGATGCTGTTCAGCGACGTCAGCACTTCAGGTGGGATTTTCTTGTTCAGCTTGATATAGCCTTCAAACTGGCTGATCGCGGTGCGTACCAGCACTTCCTGCTCGCGCTCATCCAGTTCCGGTGAATCAAGGTACTCCGCCTTCGCAGAGAAGTGCTCGCCATCATCTGACAGAGTGGTAATACGCGCACGCTGTAAGCCTTCCACCAGCACCTTCACGGTGCCGTCCGGCAGCTTCAGCATTTGCAAAATAGAGGCCACGGTCCCGACGGTGAAAAGATCGTTTACACCCGGCTCATCCGTTGATGCTTCCTTCTGCGCCACCAGCATGATTTTTTTATCATGATCCATGGCGGCTTCGAGGCAACGGATAGATTTTTCCCGCCCTACAAATAAGGGTATGACCATGTGCGGATAAACCACCACATCGCGCAACGGCAATACGGGGATTTCAATGCGTTCAGAACGCTCAGGATTCATAGAGCTCTCTCTTAGTTTAGTGTCCGCCAGGTAAGCTGGTCATGTCACTGTGCTTCACACAACCATTAACATGTAATCCAGTATATGGGGATGTTTCCCATACATTCAACGCCATGAATACGGAAAAAGTAAAGGGGAGATAAAATCCCCCCTTTTTGATTAACTGATTGTATGAGTTGGTGAATTATTCGCCAGATGCCTGCTGCGCTTCCGGTTTGCCGTAAATCAGCAACGGCTTGGTCTGGCCACCAATGACGGACTCGTCGATCACGACTTTTTCGACGTCTTCCATAGAAGGCAGATCGTACATCGTGTCGAGCAACGCGGCTTCTACGATAGAACGCAAACCACGCGCGCCGGTTTTACGCGCCATCGCTTTCTTGGCAATCGCGTCCAGCGCTTCGTCACGGAATTCCAGCTCAACGCCTTCCAGATTGAACAGCGCCTGATACTGCTTGGTCAGCGCGTTTTTCGGCTCTTTCAGAATCTGAATCAGCGCGTCTTCGCTCAGTTCATTCAGGGTCGCCACCACCGGCAGACGGCCGATAAACTCTGGGATCAAACCGAATTTGATCAGGTCTTCCGGTTCCACCTGCGCCAGCAGCTGACCTTCGTTTGGTTTTTCAGACGTGGCTTTCACCGTTGCGCCAAAACCAATGCCGGAGCCGGTTTCAACACGGTGAGAAATCACTTTATCCAGGCCTGCAAACGCACCACCGCAGATAAACAGGATCTTGGAGGTATCTACCTGCAAGAACTCCTGCTGCGGATGCTTACGCCCACCCTGTGGTGGAACAGCCGCAACCGTACCTTCAATCAGCTTCAGGAGCGCCTGCTGCACGCCTTCGCCCGATACGTCACGGGTGATGGACGGGTTGTCTGACTTACGAGAGATTTTGTCGATCTCATCAATATAGACGATCCCGCGCTGGGCTTTCTGCACGTCGTAATCGCACTTCTGTAGCAGCTTCTGGATGATATTTTCAACGTCTTCACCCACATAACCGGCTTCGGTCAGGGTGGTGGCATCCGCCATGGTGAACGGAACATCCAGCAGGCGCGCCAGGGTTTCCGCCAGCAGCGTTTTACCGGAGCCGGTCGGCCCGATCAGCAGAATGTTACTTTTACCCAGTTCCACGCCATTGCTGGTATCGCCGTTACGCAGACGTTTGTAGTGGTTGTATACCGCCACCGCCAGCACTTTTTTCGCCTGCTCCTGACCAATGACATAGTCGTCGAGGTGGTGGCGAATTTCGTGTGGCGTTGGCAACGCGCTGCGCTCACGGTGCGGCGCGACTTCTTTAATCTCTTCGCGAATGATGTCGTTACATAAATCGACGCATTCGTCGCAGATATACACGGACGGCCCGGCAATCAGTTTACGCACTTCATGCTGGCTTTTGCCGCAAAAAGAGCAGTACAGCAGTTTGCCCGAACCATCTTTGCGTTTATCTGTCATGAGTCCAAACCTCTTTTTAAGTTCTATGTGCCGCACATGACGACGCAAATGCCATTCTCAGACGCAAGCTGCTTACTGGCAACGTGCCGCCCTACCTTAGTATAGCGGCACACTCGCGTCGCGGGCATCAATTACGATGGGTCAAAATGGAGTCGACTAAGCCGTACTCAACTGCCTCTGGTGCAGAGAGGAAGCGATCGCGCTCGGTATCGCGCTCGATCTGCTCAAGAGGTTGACCTGTATGCTGCGCCATAAGTTCATTCATGCGCGATTTTACTTTCAGAATTTCTCGGGCGTGGATTTCAATATCCGTCGCCTGACCCTGGTAACCACCCAGCGGCTGGTGAATCATCACGCGGGAATTTGGCAGGCAGAAACGCTTACCTTTCGCCCCTGCGGTTAACAGGAAGGCACCCATGGACGCCGCTTGCCCCATACAGATGGTGCTGACATCCGGCTTGATGAATTGCATGGTGTCATAAATAGACATGCCCGCCGTAATCACACCGCCTGGCGAGTTGATGTACAGGTAAATGTCTTTTTCCGGGTTTTCCGCTTCCAGGAACAGCATCTGCGCCACGATCAGGTTAGCCATATGGTCTTCCACCTGGCCGGTCAGAAAGATAACGCGTTCCTTGAGCAGACGGGAATAGATATCGAAAGAACGCTCACCGCGTGAGGTCTGTTCAATAACCATTGGCACCAGCGCCATATGGGGTGCAAAGTTATCTCGTTCGCCACTGTATGACATTTCCGTCTCCTGGTTCAAAATTGAAAACACCTGCTGTACTGATTGTAACCTTATGGACGGATTATCAGCCAGTCTCAATCATCGTGATTACATACTAATGGGGGTCGCCACGCCCTATTTCAAGCATAACAACGTTTTGTTGTAACGCTAACACTGAAAGGGCGTTTTAGCACCCTTCCAGGACTCAAGCTGCGATAAAAAAAACCCGTCGCCGGAGGGCAACGGGTTTTTTGTTCAAACTTTAAACCGTTGGGGCGAAATTACGCCTGCTGGTTCATCAGTTCGGTGAAAGAGGTCTCTTTTTCGGTCACTTTAGCTTTCGCCAGTACCGCTTCAACAGCCTGCTCTTCCAGTGCGACGTTGCGCATGTTGTCCATCAGCTCTTTGTTCTTACCGTAGAACTCGATCACTTCTGATGGATCTTCGTATGCAGACGCCATCTCTTCGATCAGGCCTTTCACACGCTCTTCGTCAGCTTTCAGCTCGTGGGTACGAATCACTTCACCCAGCAGCAGGCCAACAACAACGCGGCGTTTCGCTTGCTCTTCAAACAGCTCGCGCGGCAGTTCCATCGCTTGCTGCTGGTTGCCACCGAAACGCTGTGCAGCCTGACGGCGCAGAACGTCGATTTCGCTGTCGATCAGGGCAGCAGGAACGTCGATCTCGTTCGCTTTTACCAGACCTTCAATCGCCTGAGATTTCACACGGTTACGTACAGCGCCGTTCAGCTCGCGTTCCATGTTCTTACGCACTTCGGTACGCAGGCCCGCAACAGAACCATCTTCCACGCCGAAACGCTTGATGAATTCTTCAGTCAGTTCTGGCAGTTCGCGCTCTTCCACTTTCTTCAGGTTGATGGCGAACTTCGCTGCTTTACCTTTCAGGTTTTCAGCGTGGTACTCTTCAGGGAAGGTCACGTCGATGGTGAACTCTTCGCCCGCTTTGTGGCCTTTGATACCGTCTTCGAAGCCTGGGATCATACGACCCTGGCCCATCGCCAGTACGAAATCAGACGCTTTACCGCCTTCGAACTCTTCGCCGTCTACAGAACCGGTGAAGTCGATGGTTACGCGGTCTTCAGCGTCAACAGCGCCTTCTTTTTCTTTCCAGTTCGCCTGCTGCTTACGCAGGGTGTCCAGCATGCCGTCAACGTCTTCGTCGGTCACGGAAACGATCGGTTTTTCAACTTCGATAGATTCCAGACCTTTCAGCTCAACTTCAGGGTACACTTCGAACTCTACGGAGTAGGTGAAGTCTTCGCCCTGCTTGTATTCGCCTGGAACGTAGTTCGGCGCGCCGGCTGGATTGATTTTTTCTTTGATGATCGCGTCGATAAAGTTACGGCTCATCAGTTCACCCAGCACATCCTGACGCACGGAAGCGCCATAACGCTGAGCAACAACATTCATTGGTACTTTGCCCTTGCGGAAGCCGTCAATACGTACTTTTTTTGCTACGTTGACCAGCTCGCTTTTCACAGCAGTTTCGATGCTGTCAGCAGCGATAGTAATCGTTACACGGCGGCCAAGGCCTTGAGTGGTTTCAACTGAAACTTGCATCTTGTTACCTCAAAAAAATCACAGTGCTCGGTCAACTCTGAATCTGTCTGTTATACCGGGATGCTCTCTTATGTGCAGATTCACATTCCCTGTCGCCAGAATCATCCCGAAGACATTCATTAAGACGCGGCATTATAGCGGCATCACTTAGGTGAGTCGAGAACGGTTGGCGTATGTAGCTGCGGCTTTTTTCACACTTTAAGGCTATTTTTAGCCTCAAAAACGCACCATCCGCTCAAAACTCAGACAAAACAAAACGGCCCGAAGGCCGTTTTGACGAAATCTGTATGCAACATACTGGAAAAACTCCGGCGGTTGCAAATCCGATTTATCAGGCGATGGTGCCTGCACCGCGACAAGGCGGAGATGCGAATACCGTATCCTGTAGCCCTTCCCACTCCTTAATGGTGTAAGTGTGCAGCGCCAGGGCATGTACGGTTGTGGAGAGTTCTTCCGTCAAGGTGCTGTAGATCAGGCGGTGTCGGTTCAGGAAACGTTCTCCCGTGAAGCGATCGCTGACCAGAACCACTTTGAAGTGGCTTTCAGAACCTGCCGGCACGTTATGACGATAGCTTTCGTCGACAACTTCGAGAAACACAGGGTTGAACGCTGCCCTTAATTTTTCTTCTATCTGTTCACGTATCATCATGAAATCACTCCTCCGACAACGCTAAGATGTCACCCATCCCTTTAAATATTAGCCGCTTTTACCGTTTCCATTACACCTTGACAACAAATATTTAGCTTTCGTCTGATTTTCTCAGTCAAACGAATGAAGTTCACTATGAAGTTCATACGTTTTGTCACTCACAGGCAGAGAAAAGCGGAAAGCTGGTCAGTTTTCGGACAAGGCGATGAATTTACATGCGTTGACCACTTCCACTGGCCGTTGGCGATGTTATGATGGCGGCAATTTTTCTCTATTTGCTTACGATTCGTTGAGAACCCAAAAATGTTAAAAAAAATCTTCTTTCCGTTGGTAGCACTCTTTATGCTCGCCGGCTGCGCGACCCCGCCGACGACGATCGACGTTTCACCAAAAATTACCCTGCCTCAGCAGGACCCAAGTCTGATGGGCGTCACGGTCAGCATTAATGGTGCCGATCAGCGTCAGGATCAGGCGCTGGCGAAAGTGACCCGCGACAACCAGCAGGTCACCCTGACCGCCTCCCGCGATCTGCGCTTCCTGTTGCAGGAAGTGCTGGAGAAACAGATGACCTCCCGTGGCTACATGATTGGCCCGAGCGGCGCGGTTGATCTGCAAATCATCGTGAACAACCTGTACGCTGACGTTTCCCAGGGCAACGTTCGCTACAACATCGCGACGAAAGCCGATATCGCCATCATCGCTACCGCGAAGAACGGCAACAAAATGAATAAAAACTACCGTGCAAGCTATTCTGTTGAAGGCGCATTTCAGGCGTCTAACAAAAATATCGCTGACGCGGTTAACAGCGTGCTGACTGATACCATTGCCGACATGGCACAGGACACCAGCATTCACGATTTCATCAAGCAGAACGCCCGTTAATCCTGCTGACTGACCCGGTGCTTCACCGGGTCAGCTCATAAGTATATGTCCAGTCACTACTTACGCATTTTCCAGCAACCCAAATCAGCTATTCTGCTGATCCTTGGTTTCGCCTCCGGTTTACCGCTTGCGCTCACCTCCGGCACGTTACAGGCGTGGATGACGGTCGAGAACATCGATCTTAAAACCATTGGTTTCTTCTCGCTCGTCGGTCAGGCCTACGTCTTCAAGTTCCTGTGGTCGCCGGTGATGGACCGCTATACCCCGCCGTTCCTCGGTCGCCGTCGCGGCTGGCTCGTAATGACGCAGGTTTTCCTGCTGATCGCGATCGCCGCAATGGGTTTCCTTGAGCCGTCAACGCAGCTGCGCTGGATGGCCGCGCTTGCGGTGGTCATCGCCTTCTGTTCCGCGTCCCAGGACATTGTTTTTGACGCCTGGAAAACGGACGTCTTGCCCGCGGAAGAGCGTGGTGCCGGTGCGGCAATCAGCGTGCTGGGCTACCGCCTGGGTATGCTGGTTTCCGGCGGCCTGGCACTCTGGCTTGCAGACCGCTATCTCGGCTGGCAGGGAATGTACTGGCTGATGGCCGCTCTGCTGATCCCCTGCATTATTGCCACGCTATTTGCGCCTGAACCGAGCGATGTTATTCCGGTCCCCCGCTCGCTGGAGCAGGCCGTCGCGGCACCGCTCCGCGACTTCTTCGGTCGCAATAATGCCTGGCTGATCCTGCTGTTGATTGTCCTTTATAAGCTCGGCGATGCTTTCGCCATGAGCCTGACTACCACCTTCCTGATCCGCGGCGTCGGGTTTGATGCGGGCGAGGTCGGCGTGGTGAACAAAACCCTGGGGCTGTTTGCCACCATCGTCGGCGCGCTGTACGGCGGCGTATTGATGCAGCGCCTGACGCTGTTCCGGGCTCTGCTGATCTTCGGCATCCTTCAGGGCGCATCGAATGCCGGTTACTGGCTGCTGTCGGTAACCGACAAGAATATGATCAGCATGGCGACGGCCGTATTCTTTGAAAACCTGTGCGGCGGTATGGGCACCGCGGCCTTTGTTGCCCTGCTGATGACGCTGTGCAATAAGTCATTTTCCGCTACCCAGTTTGCGCTGCTCTCTGCCCTTTCCGCCGTCGGGCGCGTCTACGTTGGCCCTGTCGCAGGCTGGTTTGTTGAAGCTCACGGCTGGCCGACGTTTTATCTCTTCTCGGTGGTCGCGGCCGTGCCGGGGATTTTATTGCTGCTGATTTGTCGTCAGACGCTGGAATATACCCAGCGGACGGAACATTTCATGCCGCGCACGGAATATCAGGCCGCCTATCGGTTTGCGCTGCGTCTGATGATGGTGGGCTGCCTTGCGCTGGTACTGTGGCTGGTGGTGCTCATTATTAATGCAACGACCGGGCTATTGCTGCCTTTTGAAGCGCTGCTGCTGGATATTGGCGCGCTACTGGCCCTTGCGGGCATCCTGACGGGCGGCACGCTGGATTTCATGTCGCTGCGTAAAACCCGGATGACCTGAAGAAAAAAGCGAAAGGTTATTTCCCGTTGTAATAACGACCCGAAATTATAACGGTGAAATAACCGCCCTCGTTAAAAAAAATATTTGTTGTTTTGTGCGGGATAGCATTCGGAAATTATTGGAGCTTATTTCGCTACGCTATTTTCCATTAAACGATTCAGCTTTTGAAAGATTGAATTTTCGTTTTTTAGTTGTCTTTTTATTGATAATTAATTGTTAATTATTTGTTTATTTTCAACAATGGTTATACCAATTGTCCCTTTTAAGGTATGCTGGGGCACCCTTTCGTTATAACGCCCACACCGTGCGGCTTCCCTCCTGAAACGCGACATAATTTGCAACACTTGTGACATGTGCGGCAGAACCCGGTAACACCTTCCTGACACAGGGCTAATGATGTTTACAGTAATGTAACCTTCCCGTAAAATGCCCCCACACTTTAAACGCCACCAGACTCCCGTGGAATTGAGGTCGTTAAATGAGACTCAGGAAATACAATAAAAGTTTGGGATGGTTGTCATTATTCGCAGGCACTGTATTACTCAGTGGCTGCGATTCTGCACTACTAGACCCCAAAGGACAGATTGGACTGGAACAACGTTCATTGATACTGACGGCTTTTGGCCTGATGTTGATTGTGGTTATTCCTGCCATCTTGATGGCTGTTGGTTTCGCCTGGAAGTATCGTGCGAGCAATAAAGATGCGAAGTATAGCCCTAACTGGTCACACTCCAATAAAGTGGAAGCTGTGGTCTGGACGGTGCCTATTCTGATCATCCTGTTCCTTGCCGTGCTGACCTGGAAAACCACTCACGCACTTGAGCCAAGCAAGCCGCTGGTTCACGATGAAAAACCCATTACCATTGAAGTGGTCTCCATGGACTGGAAATGGTTCTTCATCTATCCAGAGCAGGGCATTGCTACCGTGAATGAAATCGCCTTCCCGGCGAACACTCCGGTTCAGTTCAAAGTGACCTCCAACTCCGTAATGAACTCCTTCTTCATCCCACGTCTGGGCAGCCAGATTTACGCGATGGCCGGTATGCAGACTAACCTGCACCTGATCGCGAATGAAGCAGGCACCTACGACGGTATCTCCGCCAGCTATAGTGGCCCGGGCTTCTCGGGTATGAAGTTCAAAGCTATCGCTACGCCAGACCGCGCGACTTTCGACCAGTGGGTTGCAAAAGCGAAGCAGTCTACCAACACCATGTCTGACATGGCGGCGTTCGAAAAAGTGGCTGCACCTAGCGAATATAACAAGGTGGAGTACTTCTCTAACGTGAAACCGAATCTGTTCAAAGATGTTATTGGCAAATTTATGGATCACGGCATGAGCATGGACATGACCCAGCCTGAAGGCGAGCACAACACGCACCAGGGTATGGAAGGCATGGACATGAGCCACGCGGAAACCGCTCACTAAGGGGCCGAGGAAGAAAATGTTCGGAAAATTGACATTGGATGCGGTGCCGTACCATGAACCCATTATCATGGTTACGATTGCTGCAATTATCATTGGTGGCGCGGCCTTACTGGGCCTTATCACTTACTTCGGTAAGTGGAGCTACCTGTGGAACGAGTGGCTGACTTCGGTCGACCACAAAAAACTCGGCATCATGTACTGCATCGTCGGTATCGTCATGTTAATTCGTGGCTTTGCGGATGCGATCATGATGCGTAGCCAGCAGGCGCTCGCTTCTGCGGGTGAAGCAGGCTTCCTGCCACCGCACCACTACGATCAGATCTTTACCGCCCACGGCGTTATCATGATCTTCTTCGTGGCGATGCCGCTGGTTATCGGTCTGATGAACGTTGTCGTTCCGCTGCAAATCGGCGCGCGTGACGTTGCGTTCCCGTTCCTGAACAACCTGAGCTTCTGGTTCACCGTTGTCGGCGTTATCCTGGTTAACCTGTCACTGGGCGTGGGCGAGTTTGCTCAGACCGGCTGGCTGGCTTACCCGCCGCTTTCGGGAATTGAGTACAGTCCGGGCGTCGGCGTTGACTACTGGATTTGGGCGCTTCAGCTCTCCGGTGTCGGTACCACCCTGACCGGTATTAACTTCTTCGTGACCATCCTGAAGATGCGTGCACCAGGTATGACGATGTTCAAGATGCCAGTATTTACCTGGGCATCTCTGTGCGCCAACGTACTGATTATCGCGTCGTTCCCAATTCTGACCGTCACCATCGCGCTGCTGACCCTGGATCGCTATCTGGGTACCCATTTCTTCACGAATGATATGGGTGGCAACATGATGATGTACATCAACCTGATTTGGGCCTGGGGTCACCCGGAAGTGTACATTCTGGTTCTGCCTGTGTTCGGTGTGTTCTCCGAAATCGCGGCAACCTTCTCGCGTAAGCGTCTGTTTGGTTACACCTCTCTGGTGTGGGCAACCGTATGTATTACCGTTCTGTCGTTCATCGTCTGGCTGCACCACTTCTTCACCATGGGTGCGGGCGCGAACGTAAACGCCTTCTTCGGTATTACCACCATGATTATCGCGATCCCAACCGGGGTTAAGATCTTCAACTGGCTGTTCACTATGTACCAGGGCCGTATCCAGTTCCACTCAGCCATGCTGTGGACTATCGGCTTCATCGTGACCTTCTCCGTAGGCGGGATGACCGGCGTACTGCTGGCGGTACCAGGCGCTGACTTCGTTCTGCACAACAGTCTGTTCCTGATTGCGCACTTCCATAACGTTATCATCGGCGGCGTCGTCTTCGGCTGCTTCGCAGGTGTGACCTACTGGTGGCCTAAAGCGTTTGGCTTCACGCTGAACGAAACCTGGGGTAAACGCGCGTTCTGGTTCTGGATCATCGGCTTCTTCGTGGCGTTTATGCCGCTGTACGTGCTGGGCTTCATGGGTATGACCCGTCGCCTGAGCCAGCAGATTGACCCGCAGTTCCACCCAATGCTGATGGTTGCAGCGGGCGGTGCGGTTCTGATTGCCTGCGGTATCGCGTCTCAGCTGATTCAGTTCTACGTTTCTATTCGCGACCGCGACCAGAACCGTGACCTGACCGGTGACCCGTGGGGTGGCCGTACGCTGGAGTGGGCAACCTCTTCTCCACCTCCTTTCTATAACTTCGCCGTTGTGCCGCAGATCCATGAACGCGACGCATTCTGGGAAATGAAAGAAAAAGGTGAAGCGTACAAGCAGCCTGAGCATTACGAAGAGATCCACATGCCGAAAAACAGCGCTGCGGGCATTGTGATTGCCGCTTTCGCGACGGTATTTGGTTTCGCAATGATCTGGCACATCTGGTGGATGGCGATTGTTGGCTTCGCTGGCATCGTAATCAGCTGGATTGTGAAGAGCTTTGACGAGGACGTGGACTACTACGTACCAGTCCGTGAAGTTGAAAAGCTGGAAAATCAGCATTTTGACGAGATTTCTAAAGCGGGGCTGAAAAATGGCAACTGATACTCTGGCGCACTCAACTGCCCACGCGCATGAGCATGCGCACCATGATGCAGGACCGAATAAAGTTTTCGGTTTCTGGATCTACCTGATGAGCGACTGCATCCTGTTCTGCTGTCTGTTCGCAACCTATGCCGTTCTGGTGAACGGCACAGCGGGCGGCCCGACCGGTAAGGACATCTTTGAGCTGCCGTTCGTTCTGGTTGAAACCGCACTGCTGTTATTCAGCTCCATCACCTACGGCATGGCGGCTATCGCCATGTACAAGAACAACAAGAGCCAGGTTGTCTCCTGGCTGGCGTTGACCTGGCTGTTTGGTGCTGGCTTTATCGGGATGGAAATCTATGAATTCCATCACCTGATTGCGGAAGGTTTCGGTCCGGATCGCAGCGGCTTCCTGTCGGCGTTCTTCGCGCTGGTCGGCACCCACGGTCTGCACGTGACCTCGGGCCTGATCTGGATGGCGGTTCTGATGTTCCAGATCTCCCGTCGTGGCCTGACCAGTACTAACCGTACCCGTATTATGTGCCTGAGCCTGTTCTGGCACTTCCTTGACGTGGTATGGATCTGTGTGTTCTCTGTTGTCTATCTGATGGGGGCGATGTAATGAGTCATTCTAACGATCATGGCGCTTCCCACGGCAGCGTAAAAACCTACATGACAGGTTTCATCCTGTCGATCATCCTGACGGTGATCCCGTTCTGGATGGTGATGAACGGTTCTGCATCCAAGCCGGTTATCCTGGGAGCAATCCTGGTGACCGCAGTGATTCAGATTCTGGTGCATCTGGTTTGCTTCCTGCACATGAACACCAAGTCCGATGAAGGCTGGAACATGACGGCCTTTATCTTTACCGTGATTATCATCGCTATCCTGGTAGTCGGTTCCATCTGGATTATGTGGAACCTTAACTACAACATGATGGTTCACTAAGAGCGGCGAGTATGTTTAAGCAATACCTGCAAGTCACGAAACCAGGCATCATCTTTGGCAACCTGATCTCCGTAATCGGAGGGTTCCTGCTGGCCTCTAAAGGCAGCATTGATTACACCCTCTTTATTTACACGCTGGTCGGTGTGTCACTGGTGGTTGCGTCCGGTTGTGTATTTAACAACTACATCGACATGGATATCGACAAGAAGATGGAAAGGACCAAAAATCGGGTGCTGGTTAAAGGCCTGATTGCCCCTTCCGTCTCGCTGGTGTACGCCACCTTGCTGGGTATTGCTGGCTTTATGCTGCTGTGGTTTGGTGCTAACCCGCTGGCCTGCTGGCTGGGGGTGATGGGGTTCGTGGTGTATGTGGGCGTCTACAGCCTGTATATGAAACGTCACTCCGTCTACGGCACGCTGATTGGTTCTCTCTCCGGCGCTGCGCCGCCGGTGATTGGCTACTGCGCCGTAACGAACGAGTTCGACAGCGGTGCGCTCATCCTGCTGGCTATCTTTAGCCTGTGGCAGATGCCGCACTCCTACGCCATCGCGATTTTCCGCTTCAAGGATTATCAGGCGGCGAACATTCCGGTTCTGCCGGTCGTGAAAGGTATCTCGGTTGCCAAGAACCACATCACGCTGTATATCATCGCCTTTGCCGTAGCAACGCTGATGCTCTCTCTGGGCGGTTACGCCGGATATAAATATCTGGTGGTAGCGGCCGCGGTGAGCGTCTGGTGGCTCGGCATGGCCCTGCGCGGCTACAAGGTGGAAGACGACAAAGTCTGGGCACGCAAGCTGTTTGTGTTCTCGATTGTCGCCATCACCTCCCTGTCCGTGATGATGTCCGTAGACTTCATGGTGCCGGACTCGCAAAACCTGCTGACTTACGTCTGGTAAGTTTATGTGATGATGAAAAGGGTGCTTCGGCACCCTTTTTTATTCACCAAATCCATTAATCACGCATGTAATATTTGTTAAATAAGCCTTTATTTACCCCGCCCCTTCCCCGCACTACACTATGGCCTGCTTTTGAACTGAGGTGGTAATGAACGATTATAAAATGACGCCAGGCGAGCTGCGTGCGACCTGGGGTTTAGGGACTGTTTTCTCGCTGCGGATGCTTGGCATGTTTATGGTCCTGCCCGTTCTGACCACGTATGGCATGGCGTTACAGGGTGCCAGCGAAGCGCTGATTGGTCTGGCGATCGGTATCTACGGTCTGGCGCAGGCAATTTTCCAGATCCCCTTTGGCCTGCTCTCTGACCGCGTGGGTCGCAAACCGCTGATTGTCGGCGGTCTGCTGGTATTTATCCTCGGCAGCGTCATCGCCGCCCTCTCCCACTCCATCTGGGGCATTATTCTTGGCCGCGCCCTGCAAGGATCCGGTGCCATTGCTGCCGCCGTGATGGCGCTGCTGTCAGATTTAACCCGCGAGCAAAACCGCACCAAAGCCATGGCGTTTATTGGCGTCAGCTTCGGCGTCACTTTTGCCATTGCCATGGTGCTGGGGCCGATTATCACGCATGCGCTCGGCCTGCACGCTCTGTTCTGGATGATTGCGGTGCTGGCGACCATCGGGATCGCACTCACGCTGTGGGTTGTGCCAGACAGTAAAAATCATGTCCTCAACCGTGAATCCGGGATGGTTAAAGGCTGCTTTAGCAAAGTCATCGCCGAGCCGCGTCTGCTAAAGCTTAACTTCGGCATTATGTGTCTGCACATTCTGCTGATGTCCACCTTCGTCGCCCTGCCCGGCCAGCTTGCCGCAGCAGGTTTCCCGGCGGCCGAGCACTGGAAAATTTATCTGGTCACAATGCTAATCTCGTTTGTCTCCGTTGTGCCCTTTATTATTTACGCCGAAGTGAAGCGCAAAATGAAACGCGTCTTCGTGGGCTGCGTGGCATTACTGCTGATTGCCGAGATTGTGCTGTGGGGCGCCGGCCCGCACTTCTGGGAGCTTATCGCAGGCGTACAGCTGTTCTTCCTGGCGTTTAATCTGATGGAAGCCCTGCTGCCCTCGCTGATCAGCAAAGAGTCTCCGGCAGGATACAAAGGCACCGCGATGGGAATTTACTCCACCAGCCAGTTTCTCGGCGTGGCGATCGGCGGCTCGCTCGGCGGCTGGGTGGACGGTCTGTTTGATTCCCAGACCGTTTTTCTCGCCGGTGCGCTGCTGGCGATGCTCTGGCTGTTTGTGTCCAGCACCATGAAAGAGCCGCGCTATGTGAGTAGCCTGCGGGTAGAAATTCCTGATGAGGTGACAATAGGTGATGCATTAAAACAGCGGCTGGAAGCGACAGAAGGCGTGAGCGAAGTGCTGATTGTCCCGGAAGAGCGCAGTGCGTACGTCAAAATTGACAGCAAAGTGACGAACCGCTTTGAGGTGGAGCAGGTGCTGAAGGCCTGAAAAATGCCCGGTTTAGCCGGGCATTATTGTCTTAATCGCGGAAGTTTTTAAACTGGAACGGTTGCCCCAAATCGCCGCCGCGCACCAGCGCCATGACGGACTGGAGATCGTCGCGAGATTTTCCGGTTACGCGAATTTCTTCGCCCTGGATCTGCGCCTGCACCTTCAGCTTGCTGTCTTTAATCAGCTTCACGATTTTCTTCTGCACGGCGCTTTCAATGCCCTGCTTCAGCTTCGCTTCCACAAACCAGGTTTTCCCGCTGTGAACGAAATCTTCCGGCACATCCAGTGAGGTCCCTTCGATGCCGCGCTTGAGCAGCTTGGCGCGCAGGATATCCAGCAGCTGATTGACCTGGAAATCAGACTCGCTCAGGACTTTGATCGTCTTGTTAGCGTCGTTCAGTTCAATCGTCGCCTCAACGCCACGAAAATCGAAACGTGACTCAACCTCACGGATCGCGTTATCTACGCCGTTACGCGCTTCCTGCAAATCAACTTCAGAAACAATATCGAAAGATGGCATCTTTTCTTCTCCCTTCATTTTTGTTGCGTTGCATAATACCCGCAACGAGGCATAACGAGAAGCTTAGCTGATGCCGCTATACTTAGCGTCACAGCACCTGGCACCGTTGCAGGTGAGGAGGAACAATGAAAGTAACAGTGCTTGGATGCGGAGCCCTTGGCCAACTCTGGCTCACAGCGCTATGCAAACAGGGACACGATGTACAGGGCTGGCTGCGCATTCCTCAGCCCTATTGCAGTGTGAACGTGATGGGGACCGACGGTTCAATTTTTAACGAGTCTTTGACGGCAAACGATCCGGAATTTCTCGCCACCAGCGATCTGCTGCTGGTCACGCTGAAGGCCTGGCAGGTCTCCGATGCGGTGAAAAGCCTGGCCGCCCAGTTACCTGAAAGCACGCCAATCCTGCTGATCCACAACGGCATGGGTACCATTGAAGAGCTAAAAACTGTCCGGCAACCGCTGCTAATAGGGACAACCACCCACGCGGCACGTCGCGACGGTAGCGTCATTATCCACGTTGCCAGCGGTATCACCCATATCGGTCCTGCGCGTGAGCAGCCCGGCGATTACAGCTATCTTGCCGATACGTTGCAATGCACGCTGCCTGACGTCGCCTGGCACAATAACATTCTTGCGGAACTGTGGCGCAAGCTGGCGGTCAACTGCGCGATCAACCCCCTGACCGCCCTGCTGGACTGCCCTAACGGTGAACTGCGTCAGCATTCGGATCAGGTGGCGCTGATTTGCCGGGAAGTTGCCGACGTGATTGAGCGCGAAGGCTACCACACCTCAGAAACCGATTTACGTTATTATGTCGACCAGGTCATTGAGAGTACGGCAGAAAATATCTCTTCAATGTTGCAGGATGTCCGGGCGATGCGGCATACCGAAATTGATTACATTACCGGTTATCTGTTAAAACGCGCCCGGGCACACGGCATTACCGTTGCCGAAAACAGCCGTCTGTTTGAGTCAGTAAAACGAAAGGAGAGTGAGTATGAGCGCATCGGCACTGGTATGCCTCGCCCCTGGTAGCGAAGAGACAGAAGCGGTCACCGCCATTGATTTAATGGTGCGCGGCGGTATCAAGGTCACCACCGCCAGCGTCGCCAGCGACGGCGATCTGACGATCGTCTGTTCCCGTGGGGTGAAGATCCTGGCGGATGCACCGCTTGTACAGGTGGCGGACGGCGATTACGACATTATTGTCCTGCCCGGCGGCTTAAAAGGCGCGGAGTGTTTTCGCGACAGCCCGCTGCTGGTTGAAACCGTTCGTCAGTTTCATCTTTCCGGGCGTATCGTCGCGGCGATCTGTGCTGCCGCTGGTACGGTGCTGGTTCCACACGACATCTTCCCCATCGGCAATATGACCGGCTTCCCCGGCCTTAAGGACACCATTCCGCAAGAGCAGTGGGTGGATAAGCGCGTGGTCTGGGATCCGCGGGTTAACCTGCTCACCAGCCAGGGGCCGGGCACCGCCATTGATTTTGGCTTAAAGATTATTGACCTGCTGGTCGGGCGCGAGAAAGCGTACGAAGTGGCGTCATCGCTGGTGATGGCGGCGGGGATTTATAACTACTACGAGTAAAAAAAGCCGGGTGGCGGCTACGCCTTACCCGGCCTACAAGTGCACGGTACCGTAGGCCCGGTAAGCGAAGCGCCACCGGGCAATAGGCTACGGGCGATACACCTTCACGTTCGCGAAGCCCTGCTCACGCAGGTACAGCGCCTGCAAACGGCTCATCACCCCGCGCTCACACCACAGCAGATACGTTTTGCTCTGGTCGAGATCGCCAAATTGGGTGCTCAGCTTGTAGAACGGCAGAGAAACCACGTCCACGCCTTCCACCTGCAACGGCTTGTCATCCTGCTCGTCAATCGAGCGGATATCCAGAATGGCATCGTTAGCGCCGAATCCGCTGACGGTTTCCACCTCAACCACATCCTGCTCGGTCTGCTGGGCAATTTCGCGGATATCAATGTTGGACGCTTCCGCCACCACTTTTTCCAGAATGCTGAAATCGAAGTTCTCTTCTTCCGCTTCGATCTTCGCCTTCACCGCCTTGATGGTTGGGCTTTTTGAGATCACGCCGCAATATTCCGGCATGGTACGGGCAAAATCTTCAGTACCGATTTTGCGCGCCAGATCGATGATGTGCTCTTTATCGTGCGAGATCAGCGGACGCAGGATCAGCGTATCTGATACGTTGTCGATAAGACGCAGGTTGGTCAGCGTCTGGCTGGAGACCTGGCCCAGCGCTTCGCCGGTGACCAGCGCCTGCACGCCGTAGCGCTCGGCCACTTTGGACGCCGCGCGTACCATCATACGTTTGAGGATCACGCCCATCTGGCCGTCATCCACTTTTTCAAGGATTTCGCCCACTACCGGCTCAAAGTTGATCGCCACAAAACGCACACGGTGGGAGCTGCCGAAACGGTTCCACAGGTAATGCGCCACCTGACGGACGCCAATTTCATGCGCCGCGCCGCCCAGGTTGAAGAAGCAGTAGTGTACGCGGCAGCCGCGACGCATCAGCATGTAGCTGGAGACGCCGGAGTCGAAACCGCCGGAGATCAGCGACAGCACATCTTCCTGCGTGCCGATCGGGAAACCGCCAATACCTTCATAACGGCCCTTAACCAGCAGCAGACGATCGTTCTCGATCTCAAGGTTAACGGTGACGTCCGGGTTAGTGAGGCGCACGCGCGCCGTCTCAACGTGCTGGTTCAGACCGCCGCCGACGTAGCGCTCAACTTCAATCGAGCTAAACTCGTGCTTGCCGCGACGCTTCACGCGTACGCAGAAGGTTTTGCCTTCGATCTGGTCGCGGTACTGTACCAGCGCCTTTTCGAAGATATCGTGCATATCGCTGAACGGAACGTCTTCCACTTCCAGAATATGATGAATACCTGGAATACGGGTCAGCGCGTCGCGAATATCAAGACGTTTGCTTTCGTCTTTCGCGCGGACTTCAACGTGATCCCAGTGACGCACCACGGCGAGCGTTTCGTCGTAGTGTTTTAATACGTTACGAATGTTCCCGGTGAGAATTTTAATAAAGCGCAAACGCACAGATTGGCTTTTGATGGTGATTTCAGGGAACAATTTAATGATAAACTTCATGGCGGCAATGTTTCTTAGGCAAGCTTATAAAGGCTTGTAGTGGAAAATGATACAGCAGCCCACACCCGTGGCTGCATCCAGGCGCGCAAGTATACCACCATCGCGCCACTCGCGTTATTTGATAATTGCCCCGAGTCCGTTACCATGTTGGGGCGAAGAATATAAGAGTTAATTCACTATGCCGAAGAAGAACGACGCACCGGCCAGTTTTGAAACTGCGCTGAGTGAGCTTGAGCAGATTGTTACCCGCCTCGAGAGCGGCGATTTACCGCTGGAAGATGCCCTCAACGAATTTGAACGCGGTGTGCAGCTTGCGCGCCAGGGGCAGGTAAAGCTCCAGCAGGCCGAGCAGCGCGTGCAGATCCTGCTTTCCGACAGCGAAGACGCTAAAACCACGCCATTCACACCGGACGCCGAGTAAATGGATTTTACCACCGCGCTTCAGGCGCGCGTCGTTCGCGCCAACGACGCCCTGCGCCGTTTTATTGAGCCGCAGCCTTTTCAGAACACTCCACTGGTTGAAGCCATGCACTATGGCGCACTCTTAGGAGGTAAACGCCTGCGTCCGTTCCTCGTGTATGCCACGGGCAATATGTTTGGCATCAGCGATAACACGCTGGACGCCCCGGCAGCCGCCGTGGAGTGTATTCACGCCTATTCGCTGATCCACGACGATTTGCCGGCGATGGACGATGACGATCTGCGTCGCGGTCAGCCGACCTGCCACATTAAGTTCGGCGAAGCGAATGCCATTCTGGCGGGCGATGCTCTGCAAACCCTGGCGTTCTCAATTCTGAGCGATGCGCCGATGGTTGAGGTAAGCGATCGCGATCGTCTGGCGATGGTGTCCGAGCTGGCGATGGCCAGCGGCGTCGCCGGCATGTGCGGCGGCCAGGCGCTGGATTTAGAAGCTGAAGGTCGTCAGGTGACGCTGGAACAGCTGGAGCGCATCCACCGTCACAAAACGGGCGCACTGATTCGGGCAGCCGTTCGCCTGGGCGCGCTGAGCGCGGGTGAACGCGGGCGCAAAGCCCTGCCGATTCTGGACAGATACGCAGAAAGTATCGGTCTGGCATTCCAGGTTCAGGATGACATTCTGGATGTGGTGGGCGATACTGCAACATTGGGAAAACGTCAGGGTGCGGATCAGCAGCTTGGCAAAAGTACCTACCCCGCCCTGCTGGGCCTTGAGCATGCCCAACGTAAAGCCCGGGATCTGATAGACGATGCCCGCCGGTCGCTGAATGAGCTGGCCGCGCAATCGCTGGATACCTCGGCACTGGAAGCGCTAGCGGACTACATAATCCAGCGTGATAAATAAACTATATATCTCGATGAGCCTTTGATGAGTTTTGATATTGCCAAATACCCGACACTGGCGTTAGTTGACTCCACTCAGGAGTTACGTCTGTTGCCGAAAGAGAGTCTGCCGAAGCTGTGTGACGAGCTGCGTCGCTACCTGCTCGACAGCGTTAGCCGCTCCAGCGGCCACTTCGCCTCCGGGCTTGGCACGGTTGAGCTGACCGTGGCGTTGCATTACGTCTATAACACGCCGTTCGATCAGCTGATCTGGGATGTTGGCCACCAGGCCTATCCGCACAAAATTCTGACCGGACGTCGTGATCAAATTGGCACCATCCGCCAGAAAGGTGGCCTGCATCCGTTCCCGTGGCGCGGCGAGAGCGAGTTTGACGTGTTAAGCGTCGGCCACTCATCGACATCCATTTCCGCGGGCATCGGGATTGCCGTTGCAGCCGAAAAAGAGAATAAGCAGCGCCGTACCGTCTGCGTCATTGGCGACGGGGCGATCACCGCCGGGATGGCTTTTGAAGCCATGAACCACGCGGGCGATATCAAGCCGGACATGCTGGTTATCCTCAACGATAACGAAATGTCGATCTCCGAAAACGTCGGCGCGCTGAATAACCATCTGGCGCAGCTGCTTTCCGGCAAGCTTTACTCCTCCCTGCGGGAAGGCGGGAAAAAAGTTTTCTCCGGCGTGCCGCCGATCAAAGAGCTGCTCAAGCGTACCGAAGAACACATCAAAGGCATGGTCGTGCCGGGCACGCTGTTCGAAGAGCTGGGCTTTAACTATATTGGCCCGGTGGACGGGCACGATGTGCTGGGTCTGGTGACCACGCTGAAAAACATGCGCGATCTGAAAGGCCCGCAATTCCTGCACATCATGACCAAAAAAGGGCGTGGCTACGAACCGGCGGAAAAAGATCCGATCACCTTCCACGCGGTGCCTAAATTTGACCATACCAGCGGCTGCCTGCCGAAAAGCAGCGGCGGAATGCCGAGCTACTCAAAAATCTTTGGCGACTGGCTGTGCGAAACGGCGGCAAAAGATAACAAGCTGATGGCGGTCACGCCTGCCATGCGTGAAGGCTCCGGTATGGTCGAGTTCTCCAAAAAATACCCGGACCAGTATTTCGACGTCGCCATTGCCGAGCAGCACGCGGTTACCTTCGCGGCAGGGCTGGCGATTGGCGGCTACAAGCCGGTGGTGGCGATTTACTCCACCTTCCTGCAACGCGCCTACGATCAGGTGATCCATGACGTTGCCATCCAGAAGCTGCCGGTGCTGTTTGCTATCGACCGCGCGGGCATCGTGGGGGCCGACGGCCAGACGCACCAGGGGGCGTTTGATCTCTCCTTCCTGCGCTGCATCCCGGACATGGTCATCATGACGCCAAGCGACGAAAACGAGTGTCGTCAGATGCTGTATACCGGCTACCACTATCAGGACGGCCCCTGCGCGGTACGTTATCCGCGCGGCAATGCCCTTGGCGTTGAACTTCAGCCGCTGGAAAAGCTGGACATCGGTAAAGGTCTGGTGAAACGTCGCGGCGAAAAAGTGGCGATCCTGAACTTTGGTACGCTGATGCCGGAAGCGGCAAAAGTCGCTGAAACCCTGAACGCGACGCTGGTGGATATGCGCTTTGTGAAGCCGCTCGATGAATCTCTGATTCTGAGCATGGCGGAAAGCCATGACGTGCTGGTAACGCTGGAAGAGAACGCCATCATGGGTGGCGCGGGTAGCGGCGTTAACGAAGTGCTGATGGCGAACCGTAAATGGGTTCCGGTGCTGAATCTCGGCCTGCCGGACCACTTTATCCCGCAAGGTACTCAGGACGAGGCGCGTGCCGACATCGGCCTGGACGCCGCCGGTATCGAAGCCAGAATCCGCAGCTGGCTGGCCTGATCCCTCCCCTTTTCTGCTCCTGCTATGCTTAAACGTATTGTTTAATCAGCAGGAGCGGAACCATGCAATACACGACATTAGGAAAAACGGACCTCAGGGTGTCCCGGCTTTGCCTGGGCTGCATGACCTTTGGCGAGCCTGACCGGGGAAATCATGCCTGGACGCTGCCGGAAGAGAGCAGCCGCCCTATCATCAAGCGCGCCATAGACGGCGGCATCAACTTCTTCGATACCGCCAACAGCTACTCTGACGGCAGCAGCGAAGAGATTGTGGGCCGCGCCCTGCGTGATTTTGCCCGTCGGGATGAGATTGTGGTCGCCACCAAGGTTTACTACCCGTCAGGCGATCTGACTGAAGGCCTTTCTCGCGCGCAGATCCTCCGTTCCATCGATGACAGCCTCAGACGCCTGAACATGGATTACGTCGACCTGCTGCAAATCCACCGCTGGGATTACAACACGCCGATTGAAGAGACGCTTGAAGCGCTGAACGATGTCGTGAAAGCGGGTAAAGCGCGCTATATCGGCGCGTCGTCCATGCACGCGTCGCAGTTTGCTCAGGCGCTCAATCTCCAGGCGCAGCACGGCTGGGCGCGCTTTGTCACCATGCAGGATCACTACAACCTGATTTACCGGGAAGAAGAACGCGAAATGCTGCCGCTCTGCGACCAGGAAGGCGTGGCGGTGATCCCGTGGAGCCCGCTGGCGCGCGGACGCTTAACCCGTCCGTGGGGAGAAACCACGGCGCGGCTGGTATCGGATGAAGTGGGTAAAAATCTGTACGACAGCACGGAAGCCAGCGATGCGCTGATTGCCGAACGTTTAGCCGGGATCGCCGACGATATCGGCGCAACGCGCGCGCAGGTGGCGCTGGCGTGGCTGTTAGGCAAGCGGGGTGTCGCCGCACCGATTATTGGTACATCACGGGAAGAACAGCTGGACGAGTTGTTAAGCGCGGTGGATTTATCGCTGACGCCGGAGCAGGTTGCCGAGCTGGAGACGCCATATCAGCAGCATCCGGTGGTGGGGTTTAAGTAAACGCTTGCCGGGTGGCGGCTTACCCGGCCTACGATCGCACACTATTTGTAGGCCGGGTAAGCGTAGCGCCACCCGGCAAAACACTCACCCAAAATGATCGTACCCTTTCCAGTCAAGCGTAACCGGGGCGCCATCACGGACAAACAGTAGCCCTTCGCTCTCCGGCATCACCTGCCCAATGCAGGTAAATTTCGCTCCCAGATGCGCTAACGCCACGTCCAGCGTCCCGCGATTCAGTTCGGGAACGGTAAAGCACAGCTCATAATCTTCCCCACCGGATAACGCCCAGCGCAGCGCCTGTTCAGGCTCGGCATGACGACGCAGCTGTTCTGACAGTGGGAACAGATCAAGATCGATACGTGCGCCCACGCCGCTGGCTTTCAGGATATGACCAAGATCGGAGATCAGCCCGTCAGACAGGTCGATAGCCGAACTGGCCCGCTCGCGCAGCGCCTGACCGTGCAGAATACGCGGCGTTGGCCGCAGGTGACGCTTCACCAGGTACGCCGCATCGTCCGCATCTTCAACCGCTAAACGGTTCTGAAGGATCGCCAGACCTGCCGCGCTATCTCCCGGCGTGCCGGTCACGTAGATCCAGTCTCCCGGTTTTGCGCCCGAGCGCTTGAGCGCGCGCCCGGCAGGCACATAACCGTGAATGGCCAGGGTCATCGATAGCGGACCCGCAGTGGTGTCACCGCCAATCAGCTGCATATCGTAATAGTTCAGCTGCTCAAACAGCGCATCGCTGAACGCTTCAAGCCAGGCTTCATCCACCTCCGGCAGCGTCAGGGCCAGCGTCAGCCAGGCCGGGTCGGCGCCCATTGCCGCCAGATCGCTGACGTTGACCGCCAGCGCCTTATACGCCAGGTCAGCAGGATCGATATCGGGCAGGAAGTGACGCCCACATACTAAGGTGTCGGTGCTGATTGCCAGCGTCTGTTTTTCGGGAACATTGAGAAGTGCACAGTCATCGCCAATGCCGGTTTCAACATCAAGACGAGAGGTTCTGACACGGTCGAAATAACGGGCAATCAGGGAGAATTCGCCGCATGCCATACGTTATGCCTCAGCAAATAAAAGAAAAAACCGGAGCCGCACTGCCGTTTCGGCAATGCAGGACTCCGGTTTGCGGATCACTTTTTGTGGGGACGGATCGCAGGTGCGGCTTTATCAAGTACGCCGTTTACAAATTTGTGGCTGTCTTCAGCACCGAAGGTTTTCGCCAGTTCGATCGCTTCGTTGATGGCCACTTTGTACGGCACATCATCACGTTTAGACAGCTCAAACAGCGCGATACGCAACACTGCTTTTTCCACCTGGCCCAGCTCTTCGAGCAGACGGGACAGGTATGGCTTCATCAGGCCATCGAGATACGCGCTATTAGTCGCCACTCCCGACAGCAGTTCACGGAAGTACAGAACGTCAACGTCTTTCACGTCCTGTTCTGACAGGAACTGGTATTCAACATCAGCGATGTCGTTCTGGGACAACTGCCAGGAGTAAAGTGCCTGGACGGCACATTCACGGGCGCGGCGACGAGCAGCAGGTTTCACGGAATTCCCCTTACAAAAAAATCAGGCCTTGATGGCTTTCAATACATTGATCATTTCAAGCGCGGTCAGTGCAGCTTCTGCACCTTTGTTACCGGCTTTGGTGCCAGCACGTTCGATGGCTTGTTCAATACTTTCGGTGGTCAATACGCCGAACGCGACAGGAATTTCTGCATCCTGCGCAACGTGCGCCAGACCGTTGCTTGCACCGCCCGCAACGTATTCGAAGTGCGCAGTGCCGCCACGAATAACGGTACCCAGCGCAATCACCGCGTCGTATTTACCGGTTTTCGCCAGCGCGCCTGCTGCCAGTGGCAGTTCATAAGCACCTGGTACCCAAACGACGGTAATATTGTCATCTTTAACCTGGCCGATACGTTTCAGGGCGTCAACCGCACCTTCCAGCAGGCTATCGTTGATGAAGTTGTTGAAACGCGCAATGGTGATGGCGACGCGAGCGTCCGGGGTAGCTACAGCAGCTTCAATAATGTTCATACTCTTCCTTTACGGGTTCATTTGGCCCCGCAGGGGGGCGGATTTTATCATAATACTTTGCGCACTGCTTCCCTATTTCAGGAGCAATTACGCTGTCGTTAAATGGAGGCAGACATCCGGGCCCACCGGACGAATCTCGCTGAATGTGAGTTGCGGCGCATCGGCCAGTTTTTCAAGGCCGGGCAGCACAAACAGGCCGCGGGCGTCGTTACCTAACAGTTTAGGCGCAACGTAGACGAGAAGCTCATCCACCAGCCCCGCCTGGAGCAGCGCGCCGGCGAGCGTCGGCCCGGCTTCGACCCAGATGCTGTTGACCTGCTGTTTGCCGAGCAACATCATCAGCACCACGAGATCCAGATGTCCGTTATGCTCCGGCACCATAATGCTGCGCACGCCTTCCGGCCACTCGCGCGTATCTTCCTTCGTGCGCGCAATCCAGGTTTCACCCGGCTGCTGCACGATGCGGTGCTCCGGCGTCACGCGGTTCTGGCTATCAATAATAATGCGCAGCGGCTGGCGCAGGTTCTCCTGCGGGTAGAGCGCCTGGGTATCCGCATTCAGCTCATCCCAGCGCACGGTCATCGCCGGATCGTCAGCCAGCACCGTCTCACTGCTGGTGAGAATAGCATGGCTTTGCGCGCGCAGACGTTGCACATCGCGCCTTGCCTGCGGGGACGTGATCCACTGGCTCTCGCCGTTGGCCATCGCCGTGCGGCCATCCAGTGAGGCACCCAGCTTAAGCTGAATAAACGGGAAGCCGGTGCGCATGCGTTTCAGAAAGCCTTTGTTGATGGCTTCCGCATCCTGCATCATCAGGCCGTGGCTGACGTCGATCCCTTCCTGTTGTAGACGATAAAGGCCGCGGCCCGCCACCTGCGGGTTAGGATCCTGCATAGCGGCGACCACGCGCGAAACCCCTGCCGCAATCAGCGCTTCACAGCACGGCGGCGTGCGCCCGTGGTGGCTGCATGGCTCCAGCGTCACGTAGGCCGTCGCGCCACGCGCGTTCTCCCCCGCCATACGCAGGGCATGCACTTCAGCATGCGGCTCGCCTGCGCGGTAGTGAAAACCTTCCCCCACAATCTCGCCATCTTTAACAATGACGCACCCGACGTTGGGGTTAGGGTGAGTGGTAAACCGACCGCGCTGCGCCAGCTTCATGGCTCGCGCCATGTACATCTCGTCGTGCATGGGCTTAATCCTGTAAGCGGGCGATCTCTTCGCCAAACTCTTTAATGTCTTCAAAGCTGCGGTAAACGGAGGCGAAGCGAATGTAGGCGACTTTATCGAGCTTTTTCAGCTGTTCCATCACCAGATTACCAATCATTTTGCTCGGCACTTCGCGCTCGCCTAACCCGCGCAGATAAGATTTAATGTGGTTTAACGCCATTTCGACGTCATCGGAACTGACGGGCCGTTTTTCCAGCGCCTTGAGCATCCCGCTGCGCAGTTTTTCTTCATTAAACGGTTCGCGCACATCGTTACTTTTTACCACGCGCGGCATGACCAGCTCTGCCACCTCGAAGGTGGTAAAACGCTCGTTGCACACCAGACACTGCCGGCGACGGCGCACGGAAGACCCTTCGCCTACAAGACGTGAGTCGATGACTTTGGTATCCACGGCGGAGCAAAATGGGCAATGCATACGATGTCCCTGTTATCTGGTTAACTGATTTCTATTTTACCCTGAACTGGCCCGACAACAAAGGAAGAGCTTTTTGAGACAAAGGATCTATGCCTGGCGGCACTATCCTGTCTACCATTGCAGCACTCTGTGATTTCAAGGAATTAAACGCAATGACAAGACGTTACCTGAAAATCGTGCTGGTGGGGAGCCTGTTCACGCTCAGCGCCTGCGCGCAGCAAAGTGAAGTCCGCGAGATGAAACAAAGCGTGAATACGCTCAACGTGGCGATGAACAAACTTAACCAGGAAACCGTAAAGATCACCCAGCAGAACGCGCTGAATGCCAAATCCAGCAATGGCGTTTATCTGTTGCCAGGGGCTAATACGCCTGCCCGACTCAACAGCCAGATTGGCATGCTAAAAATGTCTCTGGTGAATGTTGCAGCCAATGCGGATGGTACGCGCGCAACATTGCGTATCCAGGGTGAGTCCAACGATCCGCTTCCAGCCTTTACCGGCACCGTCGAGTGGGGACAGATCCAGGGCACTACCGAGAACTATCAGGAAGTGAACGTGAAGAACCAGCTTTTCACCGCCCCCGCCAGCACGCTGGCACCAAGCGACGTGGACATCCCGGTTCAGCTGAGCGGCCTGACGCCGGAACAGTTAGGCTTTATCCGCATTCACGACATTCAACCCGCCGCGCAATAACCTTCCCTTTTAGCGGAGTGAAATGTCACTCCGCTAACATTTACATTTCGTATGGATTGGCAACATAAATGATTGCCGCTACAATCCCGCCCGTCTAAAGTACGCAAACGTGAACGCAATCGATTACGTATGTGAGAGATATGTGAAACACCACATATTTTTGTGAGCAAGGATTCCTATAATAGGCTCCGCAGAAACACGAAATATTTAGAAACGCAATTCGCGCATTTTTCACTCCCGGAAGGGAATTTCAATCAGTGGCATGATTATGAAAAAAACATTACTCGCAGCCGGTGCAGTTCTGGCACTCTCCTCCTCTTTCACGGCTAACGCTGCGGAGAATACCAAGCCAGAATATGTTTCTGACTGGTGGCATCAGAGCGTTAACGTTGTGGGCAGTTACCACACCCGTTTCGGACCGCAGATCCGTAACGATACCTACCTTGAGTACGAAGCGTTCGCTAAAAAAGACTGGTTTGATTTCTACGGCTACATGGATGCCCCGGTCTTCTTCGGTGGTAACACCGACGCGAAAGGTATCTGGAACCATGGTTCCCCTCTGTTCATGGAGATCGAGCCGCGCTTCTCCATCGACAAGCTGACCGGCACCAGCCTGGCGTTTGGTCCGTTCAAAGAGTGGTATTTCGCAAACAACTACATCTACGACATGGGCCGCAACAAGTCCGGTCGTCAGAGCACCTGGTATATGGGTCTGGGCACCGACATTGAGACTGGCCTGCCAATGAGCCTGTCCATGAACGTGTACGCAAAATACCAGTGGCAGAACTACGGTGCCGCGAACGAAAACGAATGGGACGGCTACCGTTTCAAAGTGAAATACTTTGTGCCAATCACCCAGCTGTGGGGCGGTAACCTGAGCTACATCGGCTTCACCAACTTTGACTGGGGTTCCGACCTGGGCGACAACGACTTCCGCGATCTGAACGGCAAGAAGGCGCGCACCAATGACTCCATCGCCTCCAGTCACATCCTGGCGCTGAACTACGATCACTGGCACTACTCTGTTGTTGCGCGTTACTGGCACAACGGCGGTCAGTGGAACGACGACGCCAGCCTGAACTTCGGCAACGGCGACTTCAGCGTGCGTTCTACCGGTTGGGGTGGTTACCTGGTGGTGGGTTACAACTTCTAATCAGTGCGGATTCCGCCCGGTGGCGCTACGCTTACCGGGCCTACGATCCGAATGTAGGCCGGGTAAGGCGTAGCCGCCACCCGGCTTTTTACTGCCTCACCTTGCGCAAAAAATCTGCCAATGACCTGTCCGCACTTTCGCTAAACCGCCTCTCCGTCTGCACAATATTGAGGCATCGGTCGAGCCGGAAACAGCGATAGTCATCGCGCCGTTCACACCACGCCGCCAGCAGCCAGCGCTCTCCCCAGAAGAACAAGCCCAGCGGCTGAACCTCGCGCTTTGAGAGCTGCCCAGCCTCATCACGATAATGCAGTGCCAGCACGCGCTGTGCGGAAATCGCCTGATGGATCACGTCGAAACCACTACGGGAATGTGGCTGAAGGGCAATATCCGGCGCGTAAATCCGCGTCTGCTCAGCTTTGCGGCGGCTCTCTTCTGGCAGGATCGCCAGCACTTTTTCCTGGGCCGACTCCAGCTCGCGCGACAGCGATTCTCCGCCCCAGGTTTTGAGCAGGCGAATCGCCACCATCAGCGCCTCGGACTCTTTGTTGGTCAGCATCAGCGGGGGTAAATCAAAACCCGACATCAGCCGATATCCGCTTCCCGCCTCGCCTTCCACCGGCACGCCGGAAAGCGACAGGTCGCGGATATCGCGGTACACCGTGCGCTCTGACACGCCAAGCCTTTCCGCCAGATGCGCTGCCGTTGTCAGACGCCTGCCCCGAAGGATCTGCACAATCTGGAACAAACGGTCAGCGCGTCGGGTCATCGGTTTACTCTCATACCGGTTGATGGAGGCCGACGCGATTACCTTCGCTGTCGGTAAACAGGGCTATAGTGCCAATGCCTTGCGGCAGTTCCAGCGGGCCAAACACGCACTCACCGCCCGCAGAAGCAATACGATCGAGCGTGGCCGCCAGATTGGCAGTATGCAGGTAAATAATAGCGCCCTGCGAAGACGGTGTAACGCCGTCAAATTTCGCCAGCGCGCCGCCCGTGGCCGGATCCTCGTGCGGGAAAATCGCCAGCTCAGCCACGTCCATCTTCTCGCGCCGCAGCGCGACCTGCATCACCGACTCATAAAATTTGATGGCGCGATCCATATTGGCGACCGGAATTTCAAACCAGTTAATAACACTTTTCATACGTCCTCCTGCCTGTTGTTAGGGTTGAGAAGGAGTCTACGACAGGGCTCCTGACAGCATACTGTCAGGAGTGTTTGTGAGATGCAGACAAAAAAAATCCCGGCCAACAGGCCGGGATTTCGATGCCGCGTAAGACGATTGCTTACGGCAGAATAGACGGCTGATCCGCCCCTTCTTTCTCGACTTTCTGCTGGATCAGATGCTCGCGCTTCATGCCCAGCTTCAGCGCCAGCGCGGACGCCACGTAGATAGACGAGGCCGTACCGATAGACACACCGATCAGCATGGTCAGCGAGAAGCCTTCCAGCACCGGGCCACCGAACAGGAACAGCATCAGGATCACCATCAGGGTGGTACCGGAGGTGATCAACGTACGGTGCAGCGTCTGGGTCAACGACACGTTAAAGATTTCGTACGGCGTACCGCGACGGATCTTACGGAAGTTTTCACGAATACGGTCAGATACCACGATACTGTCGTTCAGTGAGTAACCGATAACGGACATCAGGGATGCCACAATTGTCAGGTCAATCTCAATGTGGAACAGAGACAGTATGCCCATGGTGATCACCACGTCGTGCGCCAGGGCGATAACCACGCCTGCCGCCAGTCGCCACTCAAAGCGGAAACCGACGTAAATCAGGATTGAGATCAGCGCCACCAGCAGCGCCATCGCACCGGTCTGCGCCAGGTCTGCACCGACGCTCGGGCCGACGAACTCAATACGCTTAACCGTCGCGTCCTGGCTGGTCGTTTCGTTAATAACCTGAACGACCTTGCTGCCCAGCTCCTGGCTGCCGTTGGCATCGTGTACCGGAGGCATACGCACCATGATGTCGCGGCTGCTGCCAAAGTTCTGGAGCAGCGGCTCTTCAAAGCCCGCCTTTTGCAGAGACTCACGCATCTGGTCCATATCGACCGGTTTTTCCAGGGTAATTTCGATCACCGTACCACCGGTGAAGTCCAGACCCCAGTTAAAGCCTTTCACGCCCATAATGATGATGGACAAAATCAGCAGAAAACCTGAAATGCCGAAGGCCCAGTAGTCCCAGCGCATAAAGTCCCAGACTTTACGGCCGTGGTTCAATTGTTCAACAGTATATTCCTGTGCCACAACGCACTCCTCAGATAGACAGCTTTTTGACGCGCTTGCCGCCGTACAGCAGGTTCACGATGGCACGGGTGCCGACAATAGCGGTAAACATCGACGTTGCGACACCGATACCGGTAGTAATCGCAAAGCCTTTGATCGCGCCAGTACCCACTGCATACAGGATAAGAACCTTAATCAGTGTTGTTACGTTCGCATCGAAGATGGAGCTGAACGCCCCTTTGTAGCCTTCTTCAATCGCCTGCTGTACAGAACGACCGTTGCTCAGCTCTTCTTTGATACGTTCGTTTATCAGTACGTTGGCGTCGACCGCCACCGCAAGGGTCAGGACGATACCCGCGATACCCGGCATGGTTAGCGTCGCCCCCGGCAGCAGGGACATGATGCCGATGATCAGCACCAGGTTGGCAATCAGCGCAGACGTCGCAATCAGGCCGAACTTCTTATAGAAGAAGATCATGAAGATGATGGACACCGCCAGGCCGGCCAGACACGCTTCCAGACCCTGTTTGATGTTCTGCATACCCAGGGTTGGACCGATGGTACGTTCTTCAACAATCTGAATTGGCGCAATCAGCGCACCGGCACGCAGCAGCAGAGAGAGCTGACGCGCTTCGTTCGGGTTGCTGATACCAGTGATACGGAAGCTGTTCCCCAGACGAGACTGGATGTTGGCGATGTTGATCACCTCTTCCTCTTTCACCAGCACCGCACGGCCGTTGGCGTCTTTCTTACCGCTGTCTTTGTACTCCACGAACAGGGTCGCCATCGGCTTGCCGATGTTGTCCTTAGTGAAGTTAGACATGATGTTGCCACCAGCGCTATCAAGCGAGATATTCACCTGCGGCTGGTTGTACTCATCCTGGCTTGAAGTGGAGTCGGTGATATGGTCACCGGTCAGGATCACGCGTTTGTAGAGCACAACCGGCTGGCCTTCGCGGGTCTGTTTCACTTCGGAATCGCCCGGGACACGGCCTGAGGCCGCAGCAGCCTGATCGACGTTGGAATTCACCAGACGGAACTCCAGGGTCGCTGTCGCACCCAGAATCTCTTTCGCACGTGCGGTATCCTGGATACCCGGCAGCTCAACCACGATACGGTCAGCACCCTGACGCTGTACCAGTGGCTCAGCCACGCCCAGCTGGTTTACACGGTTACGCAGAATGTTGATGTTCTGCTGAACGGCGTATTCACGGGCTTCACTCAGACGCGCGTCGGTCATGACCGCACGCAGCTGGTTGCTGCCCTGAGAGGTGATCACCAGATCGCGGTGACGCTGAGACAGATAAGTCACAGCCTGATCGCGTGCCGCGCTGTCGCGGAACGTGATGCTCATACCGTAGTTATCTTCTTTGCGTACGGTGGTGTACGGAATGCCCTTATCGCGCAGATCGCTGCGCAGGCTGTCGATATTCTGTTCCTGTAGCTTGCCGAGCGCGGTATCCATATCCACTTCCATCAGGAAGTGAACGCCACCACGCAGGTCAAGACCCAGTTTCATTGGCTCTGCGTTCAGCGCAGCCAGCCAGCGCGGAGTTGCAGGAGCAAGGTTAAGCGCCACGACGTATTTATCACCCAGCACGCCCATCAGCGCTTCACGTGCGCGGAGCTGCGTGTCGGTGGTGTCGAAGCGAGCAAGAATTGCGCCCTCTTCCAGTGCCACAGACTTAGCGGTAATTTTTTCTTCTTGTAACGTTTTCTGGACCTGGATCAGCGTTTGCTCACTGGCGGCGACACCGCGCGCGCCAGTGATTTGAACGGCCGGATCCTCACCATACAGGTTGGGAAGCGCGTACAGCAGGCCGACGATAATCACGACGACCAGCATGATGTACTTCCACAAAGGATAACGGTTTAACACGGCAGTTCCCTTTGGGAAAAGTTGGGATTACAGCGCCTTCATGGTGCCTTTCGGCAGAACGGCAGCTACGAAGTCACGTTTGATAACCACTTCAGTGGTGTCGTTGAGGGCGATAGCAATGTAGCCGTTTTCCGCTACTTTGGTTACGCGACCTACCAGGCCACCGTTGGTCAGGACTTCATCGCCTTTCGCGATGGAGTTCATCAGGTTTTTGTGCTCTTTAGTACGCTTCTGCTGTGGACGCAGGATCATGAAGTAGAAGATCAGACCGAACACAACCAGCATCAGAATCAGAGACATCGGGCTGCCCTGCGCTGGTGCGCCCGTTGCTGCTACCGCATCAGAAATAAAAAAGCTCATTCAAATTCCCTCATTATTAAAATTAATCAACGTTCAACGGTGGAACATCCCGCCCCTGACGTTGGTAGAAATCGGTCACGAAGCTCTCTAATTTACCCTCTTCGATAGCCTTACGTAAACCAGCCATTAAGCGCTGATAATAACGAAGATTATGAATGGTATTGAGACGCGCGCCCAAAATCTCGTTGCAACGATCGAGATGATGCAGATACGCGCGAGAATAATTGCGACAGGTATAGCAATCGCACTCGGAATCGAGCGGGCTGGTGTCACTCTTATGCTTCGCGTTACGGATTTTCACCACGCCATCGGTAACGAACAGATGACCGTTACGTGCGTTTCGGGTAGGCATCACGCAGTCGAACATATCAATGCCGCGACGTACGCCTTCCACCAGATCTTCTGGCTTACCCACCCCCATCAGGTATCGTGGTTTATCCGCCGGGATTTGCGGGCAGACATGCTCCAGAATGCGGTGCATATCTTCCTTCGGCTCACCCACAGCCAAACCGCCGACAGCGTAGCCATCAAAGCCTATCTCTACCAGACCTTTAACGGAGATATCGCGTAAATCTTCGTAAACGCTGCCCTGAATAATGCCGAACAGCGCATTTTTGTTTTGCAGGGAATCAAAACGGTCACGGCTACGCTTCGCCCAGCGCAGGGACATCTCCATGGAGCGTTTCGCATAGTCCCAGTCCGCCGGGTATGGCGTACATTCGTCGAAGATCATCACGATATCGGAGCCGAGATCGTACTGAATCTCCATCGATTTTTCCGGATCGAGGAAGATTGGATCGCCGTTGATCGGGTTACGGAAGTGTACGCCCTGCTCGGTGATCTTGCGGATATCGCCCAGGCTGAAGACCTGGAAACCGCCGGAGTCGGTCAGGATCGGGCCTTTCCACTGCATGAAATCGTGCAGATCGCCGTGGAGCTTCATGATCTCCTGGCCCGGACGCAGCCACAGGTGGAAGGTGTTGCCGAGGATAATCTGTGCGCCCGTGGCTTCAACTTCTTCCGGCGTCATCCCTTTTACGGTGCCGTAGGTGCCAACAGGCATAAACGCGGGGGTTTCCACCACGCCGCGATCAAACACCAGGCGACCGCGACGCGCGCGACCGTCGGTGGTATCGAGTTCAAATTTCATTTTTTCTCCGACGTCAGAAAAACAGTCCAACGTTGTCATACGGTGCCGCGGACTTATTCCCCGACACGCTCATTCAAAGCCTGCGGATTGTACGTGATAAACATCGCGTCACCGTAGCTAAAAAAGCGATATTTTTGTTCTACCGCAGACTTGTAGGCATTCATCGTATGCTGATACCCCGCAAACGCGGACACCAGCATAATCAATGTAGATTCAGGCAGATGGAAGTTGGTCACCAGCGCATCAATGACGTTGTACTGATAGCCCGGGTAGATAAAGATCTGCGTATCGCCAAAGAACGGCTCAATCAACTCGCTTTTCGCAGCCTGCGCGGCGCTCTCAAGAGAACGCACGGATGTCGTTCCGACGGCCACGACGCGGCTGCCGCGCGCTTTCGCCGCCAGCACCGCATCCACAACCTCCTGCGGCACTTCGGCGTACTCAGAGTGCATGATGTGGTCTTCGATGCTGTCCACGCGCACCGGCTGGAACGTACCCGCGCCGACGTGCAGCGTCACGAAGGCCATCTCAATGCCTTTGGCGCGCAGCTTTTCCAGCAGCGGTTCATCAAAGTGCAGGCCCGCGGTCGGGGCCGCGACCGCGCCAGGCTTCTGGCTGTAGACGGTCTGGTACAGCTCGCGGTCGGCCTCTTCGTCCGGGCGCTCAATGTACGGCGGCAGCGGCATGTGGCCGATGGTGTTGAGGATATCAAGCACCGTGCGCTCGTCGTCGAACGCCACCTCGAACAGCGCGTCGTGGCGCGCGGTCATGGTCGCTTTGATGCTCTCGTCATCGCCCAGCAGCAGCTCAGCGCCCGGCTTCGGCGCCTTGGAGGCGCGAATATGTGCCAGAATACGTTTATCATCGAGCATACGTTCGACCAGCACTTCAATCTTGCCGCCGCTGGCCTTACGGCCAAACAGGCGCGCCGGGATCACGCGGGTATTGTTAAAGACCAGCAGATCGCCAGGGTTGAGCTTGTCGAGCAGATCGGTGAAAGTACCGTGCGTCAGCGCGCCCGTTGGCCCGTCCAGTGACAGCAAGCGACAGCTGCTACGCTCAGGCATGGGGTAGTGAGCAATCAGGGATTCAGGTAGTTCAAAGGAGAAATCGGCGACGCGCATGACGTATACTCGTGACTTAAAAACAGGCGGCATAGTCTAGTGCTCGCGCCCTTTTGCTGCAACAACTAGCCGCCACCGGACAAATAAAACGCATGAATTTTCTCGCTCACCTGCATCTGGCTCACCTCGCGGACAGCTCCCTCTCCGGCAATTTGCTGGCCGATTTCGTGCGCGGCAACCCCGCGGAAGACTACTCCCCCGAGGTTGTCGACGGGATTTTTATGCACCGCCGCATCGATGTGCTGACCGATAACCTGCCGGAAGTAACGGAATCCAAAGCCTGGTTCCGCCCCGAAACGCGACGCGTGGCGCCAATCACGCTCGACGTAATGTGGGATCATTTTCTGTCGCGCCACTGGTCACAACTGTCGACTGACATGACGCTGCCAGAGTTTGTGCGCTACGCCCACGCGCAGGTCTCAATCATTTTGCCGGACTCCCCGCCGCGCTTTGTGAATCTGAATAACTATCTGTGGTCTGAACGCTGGCTGGAGCGATACCGCGAGATGGATTTTATTCAGAACGTCCTGAACGGCATGGCGAGCCGCCGCCCGCGTCTGGACGCGCTGCGCGACTCATGGCATGACCTGGATGAACATTACGATGCGCTGGAAACCCGCTTCTGGCAGTTCTACCCGCGTATGATGATGCAGGCAAAAAATAAAGAACTGTGAAGCTGGTTTGATTGATAGGTAAAAACTGGTGGAACGATTGTTACCACCTCTTTGTCTTATTCCCGCGCAGTCTCTATACTGGCCCGCGTTGCGTTCCAAATAACCTTAGTATCTACAGGAGAATCATATGGTTCTGGTAACTCGTCCGGCCCCGGATTTTACAGCTGCCGCAGTTCTGGGTAACGGTGAAATCGTTGAGAACTTCAACTTCAAACAGCACACCAACGGTAAAGCAACCGTTCTGTTCTTCTGGCCAATGGACTTCACTTTCGTTTGCCCGTCTGAGCTGATCGCGTTCGACAAACGTTACGAAGAATTCCAGAAGCGTGGCGTAGAAGTGGTTGGCGTCTCCTTCGACTCTGAATTTGTACACAACGCATGGCGTAATACCCCTGTCGAAAACGGCGGCATCGGTGCGGTGAAATACGCGATGGTTGCGGACATCAAACGCGAAATCCAGCAGGCTTACGGTATCGAACATCCGGACGCTGGCGTTGCACTGCGTGGTTCTTTCCTGATCGACGCAAACGGCATCGTTCGTCACCAGGTTGTGAACGATCTGCCGCTGGGTCGTAACATCGACGAAATGCTGCGCATGGTTGACGCGCTCCAGTTCCACGAAGAGCACGGTGAAGTGTGCCCGGCTCAGTGGGAAAAAGGTAAAGAAGGTATGGCCGCTTCCCCAGACGGCGTAGCTAAATACCTGTCTGAGAACGTATCCAGCCTGTAATCGGCACGGTTTACGAAAAACCCGCGAATACGCGGGTTTTTTTATGCCTTATGCGGCGCCGTCTTTTTTTACCTCGCGCCAGACACGCCATGCCATCCCCGCAAGCAGCAATACCCCGGCGATCAGTACGCCCCAGACCATCAGCGTTTTCATCCGGCTTTCCTGCTCTGCCGCGGACGTCGCGGTTAAACGCGCCTCGCCACCCAGCGGGACAGCCTCCAGCGTATCGGCCATCGGCAAGGCTTCAAGATCGTAGGTCTTACGCAGCCCGGACGGGATCAGCATATCCATTTCCACGCTTGCCGGTTTAGCGGCCCCGTTCCCCCACGCGAGCAGGTACGGCCCTCTTCCCTGCGCGTTGAACACCAGATCGTAGCGCACGCGTTGTCCGGTCACGCCCGGCAGGTTCTCCGGCAGGCGCGCGTTCAGGGCGTTAATTTTCACCGCCTCGACCAGCCCGCCCGGAAGCGAAACGGGTTCAGACGTTTTACCGCCAAGCTGGTAGATCACCTCTTTTTTCAGCGTATGCCACCGATCTTTGTCCGAACTCCGCCAGGCTATTTCTACCGGGAGAACGCCGTCGCCATTCAGCATGAAGCCAATCGCGCTGAGGGGTTGCGGATGCGTCCAGCGCCACACGGCTTCGCTTTCGGATACACGCTCTCCCTCTCCCGCCAGGCTAATGTGTTCAGATTCCGCCTGTGCAGGGGCGTTAATGGCGTTGACGCCGGTTAGCGTCAGGGCAGAATGCCCCGTGTTCAGCACCAGAAGCAGATAACGATTCGCCTCAGGGGATAACACCAGATCGGTATTGATGCGGTCGAGCTTAAGGCGATCCTGCCCGCTCATCACGTCCAGCAGCGGCATCTCTTCGCGCAGGGTAGACCAATTTTTCAGATCCTTACCGTAATAGACCGATGCGGTCCCCTGCCACGAGCCCTGCGGCGCGTCCCAAATCAGCTGGAGCTGAGAGAGCGGAATCTCAGCCGCGTTTTCCGGCAGAGTCAGCAGATAGTGCTGTCCAGCCGCCGCTGCTGTCTGCCCTTCCAGCACAATTTCCACGCCATTTCTGGCCCGCAGCATAATTTTCTCGCCGCTGCCCTCTTCCCTGTCCGGCGAGGCGTTAAGCGCAAAGAGGCGCAGAGGCGTTGTGGTCGGTGCCGGCTGCGGACGCGTTGTGGTAACCAGGCTGAACGGAACCGCCTCACCCGCCTGATTAAACACGCGAACGTCGCGCAGATCGGGCGATGTGCTCTGCTGGTAAACGGACAACGGCAGCGTGACCCGATACCACGGCGACGCTGTTGAAGTATCAAGGGACAGGCCGAAGGCATAATCCCGGGGGGATTCCGCCGGTGCGCTCTCGCTTATCGCCGGACCGGACTGGGCCAGCAGCGCCGCATAAACAACCGCTTTCATCCATTTCATTTTTCTTCTCCTGCTTTAGGCGGTAGCGGCGAGAAATAGCCCACAATCAGGACCAGGATCGCCACGCCAATAAACGCGACGGCGCGCGCCAGGCCGCCTCCGCCCGCGCTGTCCACCAGCATCAGCTTGAGCATGACCACGCCCAGCAGCGTCGCACCGCCAAGCCACTGCTGGCGGGAGGCCCGACGGGTGGCGCGGATCATCACCACCAGCGCGCAGAACATCCAGAACAGGGCAAAGGTGGTCTGAATAAGCCGCGAATGCCACAATGATTCCATGTTCCATGCCACCTCGCCGTACCACGCCAGCGCGCGCAGCAGCGCGCCGTTAAGCCACCAGAAGCCAAGCGCCATCAGCGCAACGGCGGGCCACGGTCGGGACTGCGCAAGCGATGCCGGATAGTAGCGTTCCACGGCCCGATAGAAGACCATCAGCCCCAGCAGGGCAAACGCAGCCCCTTCCTCAAGCGGGTTCACCAGCGGCAGCCAGGTCTGTCGATAGACCACGCCGTCCTGGAAATTGGTGACCACCAGCAATACCAGGAGCACCACAACCACCGGTATCATGCTAAGACAGGCATAGAGTGCAGGCCAGACCCGGAACGGCCACGCGCGATGCCGGACGGCCGCGGAGAGCATCATAATCACCCCACCGCCAACAGCCATGGCGATGCCGCTTCCCCAGGCCGCCATTCCCCACGGCAGGGAGCGGGCAAACCAGTAAAGTTCAGCGCCCAGCGCCAGCAAAATCATCCACAACAGCGACAGGTGCAGCCCCATCGACAGGCGCGGAAGACGTTTTTCTTCGTCGCGCCGCAGCAGCATCAGGGCGGCAGGAAGCGCAATACACCAGGCCAGATTTGCCCAGCCTGCCGCCAGGATCTGCTGGTGCGAGACCTGATACAGCACCATCAGCAGCATCATCGGCCACAGCAGCCATTTACTGGCATCCAGCTCCCGCCATGCCAGACGCGCGGCAATTTGCCGCCAGCCCCAGGCCGACGCCGCCGTCAGCGCCAGCACGCCCGCCAGAACCGCTAACTCCGGCTTGAGGATCAGCTGCGACGCGCCCATCAGCGCCACCAGCCAGAACAGCAGCCCGCCGGCCAGCAGCGTCCAGCTGCCCGGCAGCGCGATTTTCCGCCACAGCCAGGCCGCAGCCAGCCAGCAGAGGCTGAGCACCGCGAAGATCAGCAGCAGGCTCAGCGACGTGACGCCGTTCATCTGCGCCCACATGGCGCTGCCGAGCGCCAGGATCAGCAGCGCCGTCCCGCTATAACTCATGCGCCGCTGTTGCTGCTGTACGCCCAGCCACAGGATGCCCAGCCCTTCCAGCGCCCAGGCCATCGCCGTCCAGCGTGCCGACAGCGCCAGCGGGATGGCAAGCGTGGCAAACCCGCCGCCAATCGCCAGCACCGCCATAACCAGCGGTCGTCCGATGGAGGGGTAACGCCGCAGCGCGAGAAACGCCAGCGAGAGGTAAAACGCACCGTAGCCCAGCGCGCTGAGCGCCGGGCCGTACGTCCAGTGCGAGGTCATGCCGTACTGCATCCCAAACCCCACCAGCGGCGGGGCAAACAGCAGTACGCCGTCAATAATCTGCTTGCCCTTTTCCTGCGCCCGCAGCGACAGCGCCACGCTAAACACGCCGAAAATCAGCGTATTGGCGATCAGAAACAGTTGGCAGATGACGTAGTCTTCAGGCTGGTAGTCGCTCAGCCCCCACAAGCCGCCAACGCCGAACGTAAAGAGCAGCCCGAGCAGATTGAGCTCGCGCCAGTGCTGCCAGATGCAGATGACGAGAATGCCGATGGACAGCAGAAGATAGAAGGAGAACAGCGCCACAAAGCTTCCCCCACCCGTCGACAGAAGCAGCGGGGCGAGATACCCGCCGAGGCTCGCCAGCATGGCAAGGCTCAGGGCCCTTTGCAGAACGGCCAGCCCAACGCTCGCCGCGCAAATCACCACCAGCAGCGCAAACGCCAGGGTCATCGGCAGCATCTGCCACAGCCGGAATGCGCCAAAGACGGTCAGGTAGAGTACGCCGGTCGCCCCGCCCTGGAGAATAAGGGCATAGATACGCTGCCTGTGCCGCAGCCGCCAGCCAATGACCAGCAGCACCATGGCAAACAGCGCCGTGGCGGCAAGGCGCAGCTCAAGCGGGAACAGTGAATGTTCAACGGTATAGCGCAGCAGGAAAGAGAGACCCAGGAAGAGCAGCACAATCCCCAGCTTTGCCAGCGGATTGCCCTGCATGAACCAGCGCGTCAGCGAGGAGAGAATGCCGCCAAAGGCAGAAGGCCGTTTTGCCGCCCGTACAGGTGCAGGTTTTGCTTCGGTGACGGGCGGTTCGGGACGCCAGGGATCGACAGGTGCGGTAACGGCCTCTGCCGCTGGTTCCTCCACCGGCGTGACGGCCTGCACCGGCTCCGGCACTTTTTCAGCCACACCACGCTGCTCAAGCGCCTCAATGCGCTGGCGAAGCCGGGCGATCTCCTGCTTCGCCGCCGTGCTTCGGTTAAAGCCGATAACCGCCAGCACGGGTGCCACTACCAGCGCAAAAACCAGGAACAAACAGCCAAGGATGTAAAGCTCGTCCATGTTTCCACCTTCACCGTAAACGATCCGTTAAGATTGACACAAATAGTTGCATTTGCGCCATCTTAAAAGGTGAAAACCCTTCTGCCTGCGGTTAACCGCCGAACCAGACCGCCGCAGAGATAGCGGGAAGCGTGAGCACGCTCTCCTGGAACGTCGCTTTGCCCTCTTTACTCTTCCACGTTTTACCGGCCAGCAGCGGGGAATTGTCCAGCACGACTTCGCACGCCTCGCCCCGGTTGATTGCGACCAGCACGCGCTGCTGGTTATAAACGCGGACAAACACCACCACGTTATCGTGGGCGTACATCACCTGACAGCCCCCGTAGCGCAGGGCCTGGCTCTGCTTGCGCAGCGTCGCCATGCGCTGGTACAGGCTGAACAGATCCTGATCCTGCTTTTCAGGCTCCCACGGGAAGGTTTTACGGCAGAACGGATCGTTGTTGCCGTCCAGCCCGACTTCACCGCCATAGTAGATGCAGGGTACGCCCGGCCAGGTGAAGAGCCAGGTCACCGCCAGCGGCAGGCGCGCCACATCTTTACCCAGCAGCGACTTAAAGCGCGCGGTATCGTGGCTGTCGAGCTGGTTGAACATCCGCAGCTGCTGCTGATGCGACAGGCTGGCGCGATAGTTCTCCATCCAGGCCATGCAGGTTTCGGCGTCAATATGCTGCGGATCGTAAGAGATATCGGTGTTAGCGAGGAACCCCCACAGCGGGAAGGTGAAGCCGCGATAGTTCATCGCCGCGTCTTCCGCATCTGCCTGCAACCACTGGCGCGCGTCGCCAAAGTGCTCCCCGAAAACGAATGCCTCCGGGCGGGCCATTTTTGCCGAGCGGGTAATGGCGGCGACATGCTGTAGATTATTTCGCGCCCCACCCGCTTCCCCCAGCATATGCACCACGTCCAGCCGCCAGCCGTCCATATTCCACGGCGCTTTGAGCCAGTGGCGCACAATGCTGTCTTCCCCGCCGTAGATCTCGTTCACCAGCGAGGGCGACTGGAAATCAAGCTTCGGCAGGCTCGGGTAGCCCAGCCAGTCCAGAGCGCGCCCCTCCTCGTCAAAACTGTACCAGTCACGCTGCGGTGAGTCAGGATTATGGCAAGCGCCCCCCATCGACTGATTGTGACGATCAAACCAGCCGTGAGAATCCCCGCTGTGGTTGAACACACCATCGAGGATCAGACGCATACCTTCTTTTTGCGTGTTATGACGCAGCCGCAGCAGCGCCTCGTCGCCGCCAAACTGCTCGTCAACGTGGCGGTAATCCTGAGTATCGTATTTGTGTACGCTTGGCGCTTTAAACACCGGGTTCAGGTAGAGCGCCGTCACGCCGAGCGTTTTCAGGTACGGCAGTTTTTCGCTGATACCGTCGAGATCGCCGCCGTAAAAGGTCGATCCCCCCGCCTGGGCGGTCAGCGGCTCATCCCATTTTTTCAGGATGATGTCGTGACCGGCCGCATGATGGTAGTAGACCTTGTCCTGATCGGCGGTGCGCTTTTCAGAACGCGCAAAGCGGTCCGGGAAAATCTGGTAAAAGACCTGATCGTTAACCCACTGCGGGCCGCTATCGGGGCAGTCCACCGCAAACTGCTCCAGGCGCGCGGGCGGAAAACGGCTAAATCCCTGCGGGGTAAACCACAGCTGACGGTTATTCCACAGCAGCTTAAAGCCGTAACGGCGTCGAGGCTGCCCGCTGCGCAAATCGATATTTGCCCGCCACGCCGTGATGCCCGGCTGCGGCTGGCTGCGCACTTTGTGCATTTTCAGCGACGTTTCTTCGTTATCCACTTCGGCGCGCAGCGTCACGCGTTCAGGCTGATTTTCCCCCGCCAGCCAGAGCGTAATCACAAGGTTGTCTTTGTTTTGCTTAACAAATGGGGCAACCGGAAGGTGCCAGGCGTTTAACATCACGAATCCCCTTTGATGAAATTGACGTCACCTTGCCACAGGGTTGTTAAGGTTAGCTCACCATGACGGAATTTATTGGGGGAGGAGGACGGGGGATGAGACTTTTTGCCGGGGCAAAAGGGCGTGTAGGCCGGGTAAGCGCAGCGCCACCCGGCGTTTTTATCTTACTCTGCTTCCGCCAGCTGACGGTCGCGGCGGCATTTAAACATCCAGCCCACCAGCAGCAGGACGATCCACGCGAAGCCCACGTACAGGGAGATACGGGTATCCGGGTGATAACCAATCAGGCCAATGATGAAGACCAGGAAGATGAGGCCGACGATGGTCGTTGGCACGCCCCCCGGCACTTTGAACTTGAGCGCTTTGGCCTCTTCTGGCGACAGGCGGCGACGGAACGCAATCTGCGACAGCAGGATCATGATCCACACCCACACGGTAGCGAAGGTCGCCAGCGACGCGATTACCAGGAAGACGTTCTCCGGCATGATGTAGTTCAGGTAGACCGAGAACAGCAGCGCCACGGTCATCACCAGCACCGTTACCCACGGAGTGCCGCGACGCGACGTTTTGGCAAACACCTTCGGCGCGCTGCCCTGCTCCGCCATGCCGTGCAGCATGCGGCCCACGCCGAACACGTCACTGTTGATGGCCGACAGCGAGGCGGTCAGCACCACAAAGTTGAGAATGCTGGCCGCAAACGCAATGCCCATATGCTGGAAGGTCAGAACAAACGGGCTGCCGTTGGTGCCCACCTGGTTCCATGGGTAAATGGACATAATCACAAACAGCGTGCCCACATAGAACACCAGGATACGCATCGGCACCGAGTTAATGGCGCGCGGAATGGACTTCTCAGGGTCTTTCGCTTCCCCGGCGGTGATGCCGATAATCTCGATACCGCCATAGGCGAACATGACCATCTGAAGCGACATGACCATCCCAAGCCAGCCGTTGCTGAAGAAGCCGCCGTTGCTCCACAGGTTATGGATGCCGGTTGGCTGCCCGCCGTTGCCGATACCCCAGATGATAATGCCGAAACCGGCGAGGATCATGATGATAATGGTCGCAACCTTGAAGAAGGAGAACCAGAACTCCAGCTCGCCAAACACCTTCACGCTCATCAGGTTAACGGCGCAGATGATCAGTACCACGCTCAGCACCCAGATCCAGTGCGGCACGGCGGGGAACCAGACCCCCATATAGATGCCAAACGCCGTTACGTCAGCAATCGCGACAATCAGGATTTCGAAGCAGTAGGTCCAGCCGGTGATAAAACCGGCCAGCGGGCCCAGGTTTTCCTGCGCGTAGCGTGAAAACGAGCTGGCAGACGGGTTGTGAACCGACATCTCACCCAGCGCACGCATGATGATATAAGCCGCGGCGCCGCCGATGATGTAGGCCAGCAGAACGCTTGGACCGGCCATTTTGATGGCATCTGCCGAGCCATAAAAAAGACCGGTGCCGATAGCCGAGCCCAGCGCCATAAAGCGGATGTGGCGGGTGCTCAATCCACGTTTAAGTTTGTTAGTGCTTTCCATTAAAATCTTGCCATTCAACACGAAAAAAACAAAAAACCACGGGGCCTTAAGCCCCGTGGTTAAACAATTTGTTGCCGTTGATTAATGGGCGTTGGAGGTTACCTGACGCCCGGCAGCACGGTCCCAAACAATCGCCAGAACCAGCGCAACAACGGAAGGCATCAGCCAGGCCAGGCCCTGCTCGGACAGCGGCAGACGCTGTGTCCAGGCTGGCAGGATTTCTGCAAATGCTGATGCTTTGATCCCGTCAAGGATACCAAAAATCAGGCTGATAAACATGGTTGGCGCAATAATTCGCGTAGAGTTATGCCACCACGGACGCGTGAAGCTCAGCACGACCAGCACGATACATGGCGGATAGATCGCCGTCAGCACCGGAATGGACACCTGAATCAGGTGGCTCAGACCGAGGTTCGACACCGCCATGGAGAAGATGCCGAGGATAAACACCAGCGTGCGGTAAGAGAGCGGCAGATACTGGGCGAAGAACTCTGCACAGGCGCAGGTCAGGCCCACCGCCGTCACCAGGCACGCCAGGAAGATCAGCGCTGCCAGCAGCATGCTGCCTGCCCCACCAAAGGTGTGCTGCACGTAAGCATGCAGGATCGCCGCGCCGTTTGCGCTCTGATCGACCAGCGTTGCGCTATCTGAACCCAGACGGAACAGCGCCAGATACAGCAGCGTCAGGCCGACACCGGCCATCAGGCCAGCCCAGATGGTGTAGCGGGTCAGCAGACGCGCTTCGGTCACACCGCGAGAACGCGCGGCGTTAACGATAACAATACCAAACACCATCGCGCCGAGCGTATCCATCGTCAGATAGCCATTCACGAAACCGTTTGAGAACGCCGCGTTCTCATACGCGTCCATCGCGGAGCTGATAGGACCCGCAGGCCAGACGATAGCCGCAACCGCCAGCACGATCAGCGCCACAATTTTCAGCGGTGCCAGGAAGTTCCCTACGGTATCCAGCAGTTTGCCCGGATAGAGAGAAACCAGAATCACGATGGCGAAGTAAATCAGGCTGTAAATAAACAGCGGCATCGCGCCGTCACCGGTCAGCGGAGCGATACCCACTTCAAAGGAGACGGTCGCCGTACGCGGGGTTGCGAACAGCGGGCCAACGGCCAGATAGCAGACGGTTGCCAGCAGAACGCCGGCCACTTTGCCAATCGGGGTGCTGAGGCTGTCCACACCGCCGCCCACTTTCGCCAGCGCGATGACGGTCAGTACCGGTAGACCCACGGCAGTCAGCAGGAAGCCAAACGCAGCCGTCCAGACGTGTTCACCCGCCTGTAAGCCAACCATTGGCGGGAAAATGATGTTGCCTGCGCCAACGAACAGCGCAAATGTCATAAAGCCCAGCGCGATAATGTCACGCGATTTCAAGTGATGGGTCATAAAACCTTACTGCCTGTGGATGTGGTGTTGAAAACGTTGAGATTTTCGCCATCCCTGACGGGACAATGCAGCGGAAAATTTGCTCAATTTCAGCGGGATATGCTCCCGTCCTGGCGTGGAGAAGAATAGTTTTTCGATTTACCACGCATATACAGTCGGTCTGACAGTATATGGGGGGCAATTTAAACGCTTATAACGTTTAAAGGCAAGGAGGGATCGTAAAACCAGAACAATATGCCAGCATGAAAATGCAGACCAAAATAATATGCCATGTATAAGAAAAACTCATGGCTAATCATGCGAACAAAAAAGCAGCAGCCGTATAATATTCAGCCGCGTTTCGCTTGACTGCAAAGCAAACGGGCCAGCAAACGCTGGCCCGTGGAAAGGTAAACTGACACGCCTGCCATCAGGCGCTTTTTTTGGCAATTAATCGTTCCGGGAGCACGAAGCTAAAGCGCGTGCCCTTACCCAGAGTACTTTCGATATCAAGACGGCTGTCGTGGTGGCTCACCGCATGCTTCACGATTGCCAGCCCCAGCCCGCTCCCCCCGGTCTGCCGCGAGCGCGCTTTATCCACCCGGTAGAACCGTTCGGTAAGACGCGGGAGATGTTCTGGCCCAATCCCCGGGCCGTTGTCCTCTACGCTAAATTCAGCGCCCGCTGGGGTATGCTGCCAGCGCACCGTAATATGCGTCCCTTGCGGGGTATGGTTCACGGCGTTATACACCAGGTTTGAGATAGCACTGCGCAACTCATCTTCACTGCCGAGCACTTTCAGCGTGTTATCAACGTCAAAAGCCAGCGTGTGCTGATTATGGCTCAGCGTTTGGGCCTCGCGCTCTACCACCCGCAGCATCATCGGCACGTCAATGATGTCGTTAAGCGCCAGCGACGGGGCTGCCTCAATCTTTGAAAGCGTCAGCAGCTGTTTGACCAGCCCTTCCATGCGGAACGTCTGCTCCCGCATGGTATGCAGCGCTTTCTCACGCGGCGCCCCCTCCAGCGTTTGTTCCTGCATCATCTCAAGGTAGCCCTGAAGCACCGTCAGCGGCGTACGCAGCTCGTGACTGACGTTAGCAAAGAAGTTACGGCGCGCGCCCTCAAGCTGGTGCATTTGGGTTACGTCACGTGCCACCATCAGCCACTGCCGATCGCTGTAGGGCATCACGCGGATTTCCAGATGACGACCGTTGTTGAGCTTAAGGTTATGCGGACGGGTAAAATCGCGCTTTTTCAGATACAGCGTGAACTCGGGATAACGCAGAAGGTTAAGGATATTTTGGCCGTTATCATCCGGCCAGCGCAGGCCCAGCAGCTGTTGCGCGAGGCCATTACACCAGAAGATGGTCCCTTCTTCCGTCGTCAGGATCACCGCGTCCGGCAGCGACTCCGCGCCGCTGCGAAAGCGTTTGATCAGGCTTCCCAGCTCACGACGGCGCTTTTTATTACGCATCTGCATCTGGTGCAGACCGTAGAGCAGCGGCTCCCAGCTCCCGCTTCCCGGCGGAGGTGTCATACTCCTGTCGACCCATAGCCACCAGGAGAGGCGCAGTAAATTCCAGAAATGCCAGACGAGCAGTCCCGTCACGGCCACCAGTAAAAACCACGGCAGATAGCCAAAAACAGCCCCCAGAATGAGGGCCGGAATACAGCATAAGATCAGTTCAAAGACGAGCCTTTTCCATGACAGACGTTCCAGCACGCGTCACACTCCTGTCATTGTTCAGAAACGGGTCGAGAAACGATAACCCGTGCCGCGGACCGTCTGTACCATGCGATCGTGGCCGCTCAGTTCCAGTGCTTTACGCAGGCGGCGAATATGGACGTCAACCGTTCGGTCTTCGACATAGACGTTAGTTCCCCAGACGTTATTCAGCAACTGTTCGCGGCTGTAAACGCGTTCCGGGTGTGTCATAAAGAAGTGAAGGAGTTTAAATTCGGTGGGTCCCATATCGAGGGGATTTTCACCGGTCATGACCCGGTGTGAGGTAGGATCGAGGCTTAGCCCCTGCATCTCAATCACCTCTTCCACCGCCATCGGTGAAATACGGCGCATCACCGCTTTGATTCGAGCCACCAGCTCTTTCGGGGAGAACGGTTTGGTAATGTAATCGTCCGCGCCGGTTTCCAGACCGCGCACGCGATCCTCTTCCTCACCGCGCGCCGTCAACATCACTACCGGGATATCGCGGGTCATCGCCTCGCGCTTAATATGCTTGATAAACTGCAATCCGGAACCGCCAGGCAGCATCCAGTCCAGCAGGATCAGGTCGGGCCAGGGTTCATTCAGCTGGTTCACCGCGCTGTCATAATCTTCCGCTTCAACCGGCTGGAAGCCATTTTGTTCAAGCACGAAGCACACCATTTCACGGATCGGAGCTTCATCTTCTACGACCAGAATACGTCTCGCCATACTTTGCCCTGTCTTATCGTATTTAAGTTACAAGTCTGTAATGCGGCGTTATTATGCGTCAGATTTATGACAGATTTATGAAAAACATTACCACGGTAAATGGCAAACTGTTGTTTTATTACAGCGGTTATTTTCCGCTCCCCGAAAGTTTATAATCCTGCTTTCTTATTATTGCCACGGATCTCTTATGCGCATACTTCACACCTCAGACTGGCACCTGGGTCAAAATTTTTACAGCAAAAGCCGCGCCGCGGAACATGAAGCGTTCCTGAACTGGCTGCTGGAGACGGCTCAGGCTCACGAGGTGGACGCAATCATTGTGGCGGGCGACATTTTTGATACCGGATCGCCGCCGAGCTATGCGCGTGAGCTGTACAACCGTTTTGTGGTCAACCTCCAGCAAACCGGTTGTCATCTGGTGATTGTCGCCGGAAACCATGATTCCGTGGCGATGCTGAACGAATCCCGCGATATTCTGGCGTACCTCAATACCACCGTGGTAGCCAGCGCCGGCCACGCGCCGCAGATCCTGAAAAAACGCGACGGCACGCCGGGCGCGGTGCTGTGCCCTATCCCGTTTTTACGCCCGCGCGATATCGTACAAAGCCAGGCCGGCCTGTCCGGGAGCGAAAAGCAGCAGCATCTGTTGCAGGCCATCACGCGCTATTACCACCAGCAACATACGGAAGCCTGTGCCCTGCGCGGTGAACAGGCCATTCCGATCGTTGCCACCGGACACCTCACCACCGTCGGGGCCAGTAAAAGTGACGCGGTGCGCGAAATTTATATCGGTACGCTGGACGCGTTTCCGGCGCAGAACTTCCCGCCCGCCGACTACATTGCCCTCGGGCATATTCACCGGGCGCAAATCATCGGCGGCTGCGAGCACATCCGCTACAGCGGCTCGCCCATTTCGCTCAGTTTTGACGAAACGGGCAAAGCCAAATCCGTGCATCTGGTGAGCTTCACCGACGGCAAACTCAGCGCCGTTGAGACGCTTGAGGTCCCGGTCACCCAGCCGCTGGCGGTGCTGAAAGGCGATCTGGCCGCCATTACCGCCCAGCTTGAACAGTGGCGCGGCGCAGCGCTTAACCCCCCCGTCTGGCTCGATATCGAAATCGCCACCGACGACTACCTGTACGATATGCAGCGTAAAATTCAGACGCTGACGGAAGACCTTCCCGTGGAGGTGCTGCTGGTACGCCGCAGCCGCGAGCAGCGCGAGAAAATTCTGCTGAGTGCTCAACGTGAAACGCTGAGCGAACTCCGGGTTGAAGAGGTGTTCGCGCGGCGGCTTGCGCATGAAGAGATGGACGAGGCCAGGCAAACGAGGCTTAACGAGCTGTTTGCCCAGACCCTGCATACCCTCAATGACGAGGAAGAAAACGCATGAAAATTCTGAGCCTGCGTCTGAAAAATCTCAATTCACTGAAAGGCGAGTGGAAAATTGATTTCACCGCGGAGCCGTTCGCCAGCAACGGGCTGTTTGCCATCACCGGTGCCACCGGCGCAGGTAAAACCACGCTGCTGGACGCTATCTGCCTGGCGCTCTACCACGAAACGCCGCGCCTTAATAAGGTCTCCCAGGCCCAAAACGACCTGATGACGCGCGATACCGCCGAATGTCTGGCAGAGGTGGAGTTCGAGGTTAAAGGCGTCGCCTATCGCGCTTTCTGGAGCCAGAACCGTGCCCGCAACCAGCCGGACGGAAACTTACAGGCACCGCGCGTGGAGCTAGCCCGCTGTGAAGACGGCAAAATTCTGGCCGACAAAGTCACGGATAAGCTGGAACAAACCGCCGCACTGACCGGGCTGGACTATGGACGCTTTACCCGCTCGATGCTGCTCTCTCAGGGGCAGTTTGCCGCCTTCCTGAACGCGAAACCGAGCGATCGCGCTGAGCTGCTGGAAGAACTGACCGGCACGGAAATTTACGGCCAGATTTCCGCCATGGTCTTCGAAAAACATAAAGCGGCACGCAGCGCGCTGGAGATGTGTGAAGCGCAGGCCGCAGGCGTAGTGCTGCTGAGCGAGGAACAGCAGCAGCACTTGCAGCAAAGTTTGCAGGCGCTCACTGACGAAGAAAAGATCCTGCTGGCCCGGCAGCAGAGCCAACAGAAAGATTTTCAGTGGCTTACGCGTAACGACGAGCTAATACGTGAACAGCAGCGCGCAGCCGTTTCGCAGCAGCAGGCGCAACAGGCTCTGACGGACGCCGCTCCCCAACTGGCGAAGCTTCAGCTGGCCCAGCCCGCCGCCCAACTGCGCCCCCTGTGGGAGCACCAGCAGGAGCAGACCGCCCGCCTGTCGCAGACCACAGAGCGAATTGCCGAAGTAAATACTCGCTTACGTGACAGAGCGGCACTGCGCGCGCGTATCCGCAACGGTGCGCTGCGCAACCGTGAACAGTTGCAGACAGAGCACACGGCGCTGACGCAGTGGCTGACCGAACACGATCGTTTCCGTCAGTGGGGACAGGAAATTGCCGGCTGGCGGGCGCATTTTACGCAGCTGAGTCGCGATAAAAATCAGCTCGCGGCCCAGTCGGCGCGCATTGCTGAGCTCCGCCAGAAGCTGGCCGGGATGCCGGAAAGTACGCTGACGCTGACGGCTGAGGCCATCACAACCGCAATGGAGCAACAGGCACACACGCGGGCGCTTCGCCAGCGCCTGACCGCGCTTCACGCTCGCTATCAGCCGCTGCAAAAACGGCTGCGCCAGAATGCGGAAAGCGTGAAGAAAGCACAGGCTGAGCAGGTCACGCTCAACGACACCCTGACCCTGCGCCGTCAGCAGTATAAAGAGAAAAATCAGCACTTTGTCGATCTTAAGGCGCTCTGTGAGCGTGAAGCGACAATCAAAGATCTTGAGAATTATCGTGCTCAGCTGGAAGCCGGTAAGCCTTGCCCGCTCTGCGGCTCATGCGAACATCCGGCCGTGGTGCAGTATCAGGCACTCGAACTGACCGACAATCAGCGCCGCCGCGATGCCCTCGAAAAAGAGGTTGCCGCGCTGAAAGAGGAAGGATTGCTGGTGCTCGGGCAGGTCAATGCGCTGGCCCAGCAGATCCAGCGCGAGACAGCGGAAGCCCAGTCCCTCTCTCAGGAAGAGCAAGCACTCACTAAAGAGTGGCTGGAGGTCTGCACGTCCCTGAACATAGCGCTGAATATTCAGGATGATATCGCCCCCTGGATGAACGAACAGGAGCAGTACGAACGCCAGCTTTATCAGCTAAGCCAGCGTCTGACGCTGCAAAACCAGCTCAATGAACAGGAAGGACAGGCGCGCCAGCACCAGCAGCAGCTGGCGGCGACGCGTCAGGCGCTGGCTGCTTCGTTGCGGTCGCTGTCGCTTAGCGAGCCCGATGAGGGTGCTGAAAACGCCTGGCTCAGCGCGCGCGAAAACGAGTACGCCCGGTGGCAGGAAAAACAGGCCCAGCACGGTACGATTCAGGAGCGTATTAACGCCCTGATGCCCATTCTGGATACGCTGCCGGTTTCTGATAATGCAGAAGCCGACGCGGTGATCCCTGAAAACTGGCGTGCGATCCACGACGAATGCGTGTCGCTGCAAAGCCAGCTCGCCACCCTACAGCAGCAGGAGACCCTGGAGCGTGAACGGCTTCAGCAATCGCAGGCTCAGTTCAGCGCCGCGCTGACCGCGAGCTTCTTCGCCGATCGCGAGGCATTTCTCGCCGCCCTGCTGGATGATGCGTCGATCCGCCAGCTTGAACAGCAAAAGCAGACGCTTGAGAACCAGCTTCAGCAGGCCATGGCGCTCTCGGTACAGGCAAGCCAGCAGCTTCAGGCGCACCAGGCACAACGCCCAGAGGGGCTGGAAACCGATATCGCAACCCTTCAGGCACGGTTACAGCAGCTGGCGCAGCAGCTTCGGGACAACACCACGCATCAGGGGGAGATCCGCCAGCAGCTCAAACAGGACAGCGATAACCGTCTGCACCAGCAGGCGTTAATGCAGCAGATTGAGGAGGCGGCGCGTCAGGCCGACGACTGGGGCTATCTCAATGCGCTGATAGGCTCCAGCACCGGCGATAAATTCCGTAAATTTGCCCAGGGGCTGACGCTGGATAATCTGGTGTGGCTTGCCAACCAGCAGCTCAACCGTCTGCACGGCCGCTACCTGCTCCAGCGTAAAGCGAGCGACGCGCTGGAGCTGGAGGTGGTCGACACCTGGCAGGCCGATGCGGTACGCGATACGCGCACCCTTTCCGGCGGGGAGAGTTTCCTGGTCAGCCTGGCGCTGGCCTTAGCGCTTTCCGATCTGGTCAGTCACAAAACGCGGATTGACTCGCTGTTCCTGGATGAAGGGTTCGGCACGCTCGACAGCGAAACGCTGGATACCGCGCTGGATGCGCTCGACGCGCTGAACGCCACCGGGAAAACCATCGGCGTGATCAGCCACGTCGAGGCAATGAAAGATCGTATTCCGGTGCAGATCAAAGTGAAGAAGATCAACGGGCTGGGATACAGCAGGCTGGACAGGGAGTTTGCGGTGGGTTAAATGATGGGGCGCTGCGGTCTGGTGCCCTCACCCTGGCCCTCTCCCCGTGGGAGAGGGTACAAAAACTTGCGTTGCTGTTTTGCGTTTATTCCGGCCACAACCACGCTGCGCCGCGCACGCCGCTGGAATCACCGTGGACGGCTTTGCGGATCGGCGTTTCGCACTCGCCGCCAAATACCCACTGTTTTATCAGCGTGGGCACCGTCGCGTACAGCCGGTCGACGTTGCTCATGCCGCCTCCCAGCACAATCACGTCGGGGTCGAGAATATTGATCACATGCGCCAGGGATTTTGCCAGCCGCATTTCGTAGCGGCTGAGCGCCAGTTCTGCCACCGGATCCTGCTCCTCAACCAGACGCATAATCTCGTTCCCCTTGAGCGGCTGGCCGCTCAGACGATGATAATCGGTGGCAAACCCCGTCCCGGAAATAAAGGTCTCAATACAGCCCTGCTTGCCGCAGTAGCACGGTACTTCAGCGCGATATTTGAGTTCATCTTCGTCCATCCACGGCAGCGGGTTGTGTCCCCACTCGCCCGCGGTGCCGTTGCCGCCAATATGCGAGCGTCCGCCGATAGCCACGCCCGCCCCGCAGCCGGTGCCGATGATGACCGCAAAAACGGTCTGCGCGCCTGCCGCGGCGCCATCGACGGCCTCGGACACCGCCAGGCAGTTGGCGTCATTTGCCAGACGCACTTCCCGGTTGAGACGTTGACTTACGTCTTTATCGAACGGCTGACCGTTGAGCCAGGTGGAGTTGGCATTTTTCACCACGCCAGTATAGGGCGATATGGAGCCGGGGATCCCTATCCCCACCGTCCCCGTCTCGCCCGTTGCCTGCTCTGCCATATCGACCAGGCGGGCAATCGTTTCGAGGGTCTGGTGATAATCATCGCGCGGCGTAGGCAGACGGTGGCGAAACAGTTGCTCTCCCTGCTCGCTCAGCGCAATAACTTCTGTTTTGGTGCCGCCCAAATCAATCCCAATACGCACAAGACACTCCTCATTATTTTGATTATCAACAGAGTAGAAGCCCGCATCCCGATTAGCAATGCAAGCGATGCGACAATTCGTTATCATGCCCGCTGATTTAACGACAAGGCCGTGGAAATTATCATGCTGTGGTTCAAAAATTTGATGGTTTACCGTCTCAGCCGCGACGTTTCGCTGCGTGCAGAAGAGATGGAAAAACAGTTAGCCGCTTACTCCTTTACCCCTTGCGGTAGCCAGGATATGGCAAAAACCGGCTGGGTTCCGCCAATGGGTTCTCAAAGCGATGCGCTGACCCACGCCAGCAGCACGGGGCAAATCATCGTTTGCGCCCGTAAAGAAGAGAAGATCCTGCCAACGCCCGTGGTTAAGCAGGCGCTCGAAGCGAAGATCTTCAAGCTGGAAGCTGAACAGGGCCGTAAGCTTAAAAAAACCGAAAAAGATTCGCTGAAGGATGAAGTGCTGCACTCGCTGCTGCCGCGCGCCTTTAGCCGCTTTAGCCAGACCATGATGTGGATCGACACCGTTAACGGGCTGATCATGGTGGACTGCGCCAGCGCCAAAAAAGCGGAAGATACGCTGGCGCTGCTGCGTAAGAGCCTTGGCTCATTGCCGGTGGTTCCGCTGGCGCTGGAAACGCCGATTGAGCTGACCCTGACGGAGTGGGTGCGTAGCGGGACGGCTGCTCAGGGCTTCCAGATCCTTGATGAAGCAGAGCTGAAAGCGCTGCTGGAAGATGGCGGCGTGATCCGGGCGAAGAAACAGGATCTGGTGAGCGACGAAATCGCCGTGCACATTGAAGCGGGCAAAGTGGTGACCAAACTGGCGCTCGACTGGCAGCAGCGCATTCAGTTTGTGATGTGTGATGACGGCTCGGTGAAGCGTCTGAAATTCTGCGATGAACTGCGCGATCAGAACGAAGATATCGACCGTGAAGATTATGCCCAGCGCTTTGACGCAGACTTTATCCTGATGACCGGCGAGCTGGCGGCGCTGATCCAGAATCTGGTGGAAGGCCTCGGCGGCGAAGCGCAGAGATAATTCTCCATCACCCTCTCCCCAATGGGGAGAGGGAAAAACATCACTTCAGATAGCGGCACAGATAAGAGGTTGGCTCTGCAACCTGTAAATGGAACTCGCTGTGGCCCGGCACGTTGAATACCTGCCCGGCGCTATAGACTTTCCACTCCGTTTCACCCGGCAGTAAGACGTTCAGCGCGCCGCTGACCACCGTCATCTCTTCCGCTTCTGCGGTGCCAAAGGTGTATTCCCCTTCTGCCATTACGCCGACACTGGCGCGGCCAGTGCTGCTGCTGGTAAAACCAATGGATTTCACTTTACCGGAAAAGTATTCGTTACTTTGAAGCATGAACTGGCCCTTATATTTATAGAGAAAAATCCACTATAGGGGCCATGCTCATGACCTGTCACGCAAAATTCATTACACCAGTAATTCCGACGCCAGGCGCGCCATCAGGACGTTAGAGAGCAACACCGGAATATCCAGCGCCTTTTGCAGTAAATCACGATGCCGCTGATGGAACCCCAGGCAGTCCAGCATCAGGACATCCGCCCCTCTGTCGATCAACTCCTGTCCAGCCGCAATCAGTTTCGCTTCGCTGTCCCAGAACGGATTTGCCAGCGCGTACAGCGGAGTGTGCTCCAGCGCGGCCCACTTCACCGTCTGGTTATCCAGCAGTTCTTCAACGGGAACGATGACCCCAACCTGGTGACCATCCACAATTGACGCCACCAGCGGCGGAATGATCCGCATCGGTTCAAGCAGAATGGCGTTACGCGCGCTAAGCCCTTTAACCGGTGCCGTGCTCATCAGCAAAATAACGTCATAGTCTTGATTATCGAGCACTTCGATCACGCCCTGTAGCGCGCGCTCAATTTTCTGGCGCGACACATGCGCCAGTTTACCGTCGCTTAATAACGTTGCCAGGGGCTCATCCCCCGCCTCGACAGCGTAGTCTTCCATGACCTCTTCCCGACTCATCTTCCCTAACAGGCTAAGATGCTTAATCTGTTGTTCAGAGATATGCTCCGTGAGGAGCGGTAATACTTCGCTTACAGGGACCACACCGATTGTGAGGATCGCCAACGTCGCCTTCATTTTGATCGCCTTCCGTTACTACCACAACTGCCACACAGGTACAGGCTCACTACACTGTACCGTTCATTTATTCAACAAAACAGCACCAAGCGTAGCAGGGGATCTCTACACCGTAGTGTAAAGATCGACTGGCCTTTCCGAATCCACCTGTAATAACTAAATATTAACTGCTACTTAACATTGGCGATAAGTTAAAAGTGTGATGCAGGCACGGTTGTAACGAATTCGGACTTTTATCAGGACTTCTCTGGATCCTCATAGCGCCGTTTCGCATCCCGCGCTTCCTGTTCGGTTTCATGTTCGCTGATCAGCGAATCCGGTTTGGGGTGATCGGCACGCAGCTGGTACCAGGTTACGGTCTCATCGCCATTACCTTTTTCAACGGTAACGATGCGGGCTTCACGTGGATAGGGAGGTCTGGTTGGCATAGCTCATCCTTTTTTTATGTCTGAGCTATGAGTATAGACGGCTGTTAGCTGGCGCAAGCCAAACGCAGGGCGGTAATAATCTGAATCGCAACTTTTTCGGGTGATGCCGAGGCATCCACAACATGGTGTGCCGCCTCGCGGTATAGCGCATCGCGTTCGGCGAGCACGTCGCTGACCTCTTCACTCAGCGGTTTCGCGGTCAGCGCCGGGCGCTGCCCCTCTTCCGGAAACGCTTCCAGCCGCCCCACCAGCGTCGACACCGGGGCACAGAGGTAGATCACGACACCTTTTTCGCGCATAAACTGACGATTGTACGGTGCCAGAATAATGCCCCCACCGGTTGCAATCACGGTTGACGGTGCGGTCACCGCTTCCAGCGTAGCCGTTTCGCGCGCGCGAAAGCTCTCCCACCCCTCATTCTCCACGATATCGGCGATGGTCTGACCGGCATTCTCCTGGAGCCAGTGGTCAGTATCGACGAACTGACTCTGGCACAAACGCGCCAGCTCCAGACCAACGGTCGTTTTCCCACAGCCGCGAGGGCCAACTAAAAAGATGGGTGGGTTCATAACCAGGTGTTCCCCTTGATGCCGGATAACTGAAGGCTGTAAAGAAATGATTGCAGAAGATGTTGCGCTAACTTTACTGCAAAGCGGTACGGAATGACAAGCCTGTGGAAGCCACACTGTACCACAAAACAGCCCGGAGGATGACTACGCCGGGCGGCGTTTCACTTCCAGCAGCCATTTATCCAGCTCGGCGGCAAACTGCTGGCGATCGCGCTGCGACAGGCTATCTGGCCCACCGGTCTGCACGCCGCTGGAACGCAGCGTATCCATAAAATCACGCATGGTAAGTTTCTCGCGGATCGTTGCCGGAGAATAACGTTCTCCGCGCGGGTTCAGCGCCGCCGCCCCTTTCGCCAGAACATCGGCCGCCAGCGGGATATCCGCGGTGATCACCAAATCCCCCGCGCTGCACAGGCGTACTATCTCGTTATCCGCCACGTCGAACCCGGCCGGAACGCGCAGAGAACGAATGTATCTGGAGGGCGGCACGCGGATATTCTGGTTCGCCACCAGCGTCAGCGGCATCTGCACGCGCTCGGCAGCGCGAAATAAAATCTCTTTGATCACGTTCGGACACGCGTCCGCATCAACCCAAATCGCCATAGTCTCTCCCCAATATGATTCTGGCGACTATTGTCGCCTGCATTTCGTTGTTAAGCTATCAGTGAGAGATAACAACGCATAAAAACGGAGAGACGTGATGGATAAGAAAATCGGGTTTATCGGCTGCGGGAACATGGGTAAAGCTATCCTCGGTGGACTGATTGCCAGCGGCCAGGTGCTGCCGGGGCAGATTTGGGTCTATACCCCGTCACCGGATAAAGTCGCGGCGCTGCGTGATGAGTATGGTATCAACGCCGCAGAAAGCGCGCAGGAAGTGGCTCAGGTGGCGGACATTGTCTTTGGCGCCGTTAAGCCGAATATCATGATTAAAGTCCTGAGCGAGATCACCTCCAGCCTGAATAAAGATACCCTGGTGGTGTCGATTGCCGCAGGCGTGACCCTCGATCAGCTCGCCCGCGCGCTGGGCCACGACCGTAAGATTGTTCGCGCCATGCCAAACACTCCGTCGCTGGTGAATGCCGGCATGACCTCCGTGACCCCGAACGCCCTGGTGACGTCTGAAGACGTGGCGGATGTACTGAATATTTTCCGCTGCTTCGGCGAAGCGGAAGTGATTGCCGAAGCGATGATCCACCCGGTAGTTGGCGTGAGCGGCTCGGCGCCGGCGTATGTCTTTATGTTTATCGAAGCCATGGCGGATGCCGCCGTGCTGGGCGGCATGCCGCGCGCGCAGGCTTACAAATTTGCGGCGCAGGCGGTAATGGGCTCGGCCAAAATGGTGCTGGAAACGGGTAAACATCCGGGCGAACTGAAAGATATGGTGTGCTCGCCGGGCGGCACGACCATTGAAGCCGTGCGCGTGCTGGAAGATCGTGGGTTCCGCTCCGCCGTGATCGAGGCGATGCAAAAATGCATGGAAAAATCAGAGAAGCTGAGCAAGTCCTGATGAGTAACGCCGCCGGAACGGTATGAGTCATCCAGTAAAAGCTGCTGGTGCCCGCTTCCCGAATATGCTCGTGATTTTATAACATGCATCGCTCATTTTTCTTGGGAAAATTATGAAACCATTTCCCCAGCTATAGTGAGAGAATGACAGCGAAAGTATGAAATTTTGGGTGAGCCACTGCCGTGGCTCACCCTTAGCACTACGCCTGTTTCTTCAGGCACGCGCTCATGAACTTGCTGCGATCGTCGCCTTTCAGCATCTGCTGCGTCGCCTGAGCATTACACTCGCGCATTTTTTGCTGCTGCGGGGTCAGGCTTTTTTCACCCGGTTTGGTCGCACCCTTCTTAAGGCAGTCGCTCATATACGTTTTACGGGCATCCCCTTTCAGACTTTGCGATGTCGCCTGTTGGTTACAGGTCGTCATGCGCTGCTGCTGGGGCGTTAACGTTTTCTCTTCCGCGTGTGTTGAGGCCATCAGGCACAGGCCAGAGAGCAGGGTAACCAGTATTGTTGTTTTCATTGCACCATCCTTTATGTGAAGTTCCACGTTAAGTCTGGTTCGTTACGGGAAAAAAACCACCCTGCAACCATGATTTTCGCCGGGCTTCCCGGTTATTTCAGTTCCGTTGCGGTGCGATTAACATTACCCGGTTATGCCGTAAGGACTAAAGTCATTAATAACGTAAATAATGCGGTGAAAAGTGTGCTCTGCTTCAATTTAATTACCCCATGACAAGTGGGTAAAAATAAAAACAGCGCGACGCCAGGCATCCTGCATGACAATTCTGTGACACGTCATTTTCACCTCTGGCAGGTTAGCTGCGAGGATGCCTTAAAAGCTTCTTTACGTATTGCTGAAGCAGCTCCGCATCTTCTGCGGGCACCTGTGAATCAGGGCGAGCGTTCTCCAGCGCGCCTTCAACGTTGTCTATCAACGCTTCCTGCTCCGGTTTTGCCATCTGTCGCAACAGTGCCGTAACGACGATTTCCAGCGCCTCGACCTGGGCTACCAGCTCTTTCGACTCTTCTTCCTTTTGGGCAAGCTTAACCAACAACTCAGCAATGAGATTTTTCATGGTGCTATTTCCTTTTGTGATTCCCCCCTGAAATTAACACCCTCATTGAATAATGCAAAGCATGGATTGATTTTCTCTTATGCAAAAGTGACATCGCTGCCAAAAAAGATATTCCGAACCGGGAGCGAAACGTTTTTCTAAAAGAAACGCGCCGCATTTCGTTATATAAAAATGCGGCGTTCATAAGAATAAATAATATATTATCGTGTTTACCGGGCTGACTTTGCCTCAGCGATTTGCCTGCGACGGCGTAAGGCAAAGGCCAGTTGAATAATATTAATAAGTACCACCACCGCCGTTGCGGCAAATACCCAGCGGAAACCCGCCATCGCCGAAACCGATGCGCCAATCAGCGGGCCCGCTACGTTGCCTAAATACATGAACGACTGGTTGTAGCCAAAAATGCGGCCTGTTACCTGGTCACTGGAATATTTCACCAGCAGCGTCTGAACCGCAGGCAGCATGGCACCATCCGCAAAACCAAGGAGGAAGCGCAGCACGCCAAGCTGAAGCGGTGTGGTGACGAACGACATGGCAAAGAAGAGGATCACGGCGATGATGAGCGTTGCCATCAGAATGCGCGCCGTACCGATCCTGTCGCCCAGTTTTCCCAGACGCGGCGCGGACATCAGCGCCGACACGCCCGGCACAGCGGCAATCATCCCGCTCAGAAAAGCAATGTTGCTGCTGTCCGGCGCCATCGACTTGATAAACAGCGCCAGGATCGGCCCCACAGAGCCGTTGCAGAGCTGGATCACCATCGTGGTGACAAAGAGGCTGATCATCAGGCCAGGATAAGGCAGCGAGGCGAAAACCGCCTTTCCGCTCAGGCGTTCGGATTTACTTACAGCAGGCCGCCCGCCCTCTTTGATCAGAAAAAGGGTGACCATAAAGCTGATTGTCAGCAGGATGGCGGTAATGATAAAGACCGCACGCAGCCCTACATGGTCAGCCAGGAAGCCGCCGAGCAGCGGGCCGCCAATCACTCCGCTGATCTGTGCCGTGGAAAGCGTGCTGAGCGCCCAGCCGCTCCGCTCGCGCGGTACCTGCGAGGCCACCAGCGCCATGGCGTTCGGAATGTACCCGGAAGTCAGCCCCATAATCGCCCGCAGAATAAACAGCTGCCAGACGTTGGTGGCGAAGGCCTGGAGCAAAATGGCTATCGCCATCCCCAGCGAGGCGCGGAGCAACATTAATTTGCGCCCCTTACGGTCCGCCAGACTTCCCCACATCGGTGACACTATGGCAGATACCAGAAACGTCACGCTGAACGTCAGGCCGGACCACATGGAGAGCGCTTCATGGGAAGTGACCCCCAGCTGCGACACGTACAGCGGCAGGAAGGGCAATATCTGGCTGATAGCCAGTCCGGTGAAGAAACAGCCGAACCAGACTGAGATGAGGTTAACTTTCCAGGATTCCATAACAGAAATAGTCTTCATTTTTAGGCGAATTCGCCGACAGATTAGCAAGTTACGCTCGATGGCATAGCGCCAGAGATGCGGCCTTGCAGACTTTGGTGTTTTATCTTCCCAGTCATCATATTTGTGAAACAAGTCACAATTTATCCACTTTTCGGTGGAAGATTATGCTTCATCGACATAATCCGTATCCGCGCATCCCCAAATGGAAATGGTTGGCATGGGCGGCATTATAGTTCGGCCCCAGACCGTTACCGTAATAGCCGCAGCTTGCCGACAGCAGCGCCTGTAGCCAGGGCTGCGTCTTTTCCGCTTTCCAGCCATTGAGAATGGTAACGCGCTGTCCGTTTGCCAGCCGGAAGGCGCTGATGTCCAGCGCATCCGCCGTGGCATGTTCACTGCGCCGCGCATCCGGGCGGCTATAGATATTGCGGCAGGCAAAGCTGCCCAGATGTTCAATGCGCGTAAGCTCGCTTCCCGTCCAGGTTTTGGTGAGCGGTCGGGCCTGCTGGCTGACAAACAGCGCCGAGCTTAACGCCAGCGGGCAACTGGCAAGAAAGCTGCCGTTCAGGCTGACCGGGCCAAAATCGCGCACGCGCACCACGTTACTTAGCGGGCACTCCCCGGCGCTGTCTGCAACAGCTTGGGTACGGATAAGCTGGCGTTGATTCGCCTGCGCTAACAGATTTTCGCACGCCTGCGGCGTTAAGCGCCGAAGTTTAAACTGGGTTATTTTTCCAGGCGGATCGTCAAGCGTAAGCGGCACGAAAGGATTGTAATGCGGCGGCAACCAGCGGTAGCCCACCGCGGCGATCCCGGTAATAACGATAAGAATAAGCAGACCTTTTCCTCTCACGCGCCCCCCTTCAACATCCCTTAAAACATTATGGCAGAAGGCCGCGAAACGCGCCGGGCATCGTGGTATGTTATTGGCTTTTCGTCAGACTGGAAGAGAGTGAGATGGCAAAGCAGCGCGTAGGTATTGTCTTTGGGGGAAAATCGGCAGAGCACGAGGTGTCATTGCAATCGGCTAAAAATATCGTTGATGCGATTGATAAAAGCCGTTTTGACGTGGTGCTGCTGGGCATTGATAAACAGGGCCAGTGGCATGTTAACGATGCCAGCCAGTATCTGCTACATGCTGACGATCCGGCGCACATCGCCCTTAATCCTTCTGATATCAGCGTCGCAACGGTGCCGGGCGTGGAACAGGGACAGCTAATTAATGCCGGGAACGCGCAGGCGCTGGCACAGATTGACGTAGTGTTCCCCATCGTTCACGGCACGCTGGGCGAAGACGGTTCCCTGCAAGGGATGTTGCGTATGGCGAACCTGCCGTTTGTCGGCTCCGATGTGCTTGGCTCTGCCGCCTGCATGGATAAAGACGTCACTAAACGTCTGCTGCGCGACGCCGGTCTGAACATTGCGCCGTTCGTGACGCTTACGCGTGCCAACCGCGATAAACACAGCTTCGCGCAGATCCAGGCGCAGCTTGGCCTGCCGTTGTTCGTGAAACCCGCGAATCAGGGCTCTTCCGTGGGCGTCAGTAAAGTGACCAGCGAAGCGCAGTTTAACGATGCCGTTCGTCTGGCCTTCGAATTCGACCATAAGGTGGTGGTTGAGCAGGGAATTAAAGGTCGCGAAATCGAGTGCGCTGTCCTGGGCAACGATTTCCCCCAGGCGAGCACCTGCGGTGAAGTGGTTCTGAACAGTGACTTCTATTCCTACGACACCAAATATATTGACGACAAAGGTGCCCAGGTTGTGGTGCCCGCCGCGCTCGATCCCGACGTTAACGACACGATCCGCGCGATCGCCGTTGAAGCCTATCAGGCGCTGGGATGCTGCGGGATGGCCCGCGTCGACGTGTTCCTGACGCCGGATAACGAGGTAGTGATTAACGAAATCAACACCCTGCCGGGCTTTACCAATATCAGCATGTACCCGAAATTGTGGCAGGCCAGCGGGATAAGCTATCCGGAACTGATCACCCGCCTGATTGAACTGGCGCTGGAACGTCACGCCGCTGACAGCGCCCTGAAAAGTTCGATGAACTAACGGTTACTCGACGTTCTCTGCCGTCGTCGTCTCATCGGGACGACGACGGATAATGAATCCCGCCAGCCAGAAACTGATGACCCAGGTCACCAGCCCCACCGCATAGGTTTGCCAGCCTTTCGCTTCAAACCCGAGCAGCCCGACAACACCGTTAAGAATAAAGATCAGCCCGATCGCAAAGGCGTAGTAATGCCAGTCACGGCGTAGTTTGGAAGTGAGCTTCATAGCAACTCCGGCAGAAAAAAACCATCCTCTCACAGTTTACTGAAAACGTCTGTGGCGGATACGTAAATTCTGAAATGCAGCACAGTTTCACTTATGTTATCAATTTGTGACATGATGCATAAATCGACAATCCAGGAGGAATCCTGAGCCGACTTTCCCACGATTCTGATATTGACAAATGCTATGACCTGTCACACTCACCCTGTACGACGCGTATTAAAACAGAGTGATATTTTCGGGAGGTCTTATGGCAGACTTTACATTGTCGAAACCGATTTTTGGCGGAAAACAACCAAAAACCTCCACTGCGGGGAACATTGCCTATGCCCTGTTTGTTCTGTTTTGCTTCTGGGCTGGAACCCAACTGCTGAATATGCTGGTGCACGCTCCTGGCGTGTATGAGCACCTGATGCAGGTTCAGGATACCGGCCGCCCGCGCGTTGAAATCGGTTTAGGCGTGAGCACCGTGTTCGGGCTCATCCCCTTCCTCGCGGGCAGCATGGTGCTGGGCGTCATTGCACTCGTCCTGCGCTGGCGCCACCGCCGCTGATTACAGTCCCATACAGCGAGCCCGACGATCGTCCACGCGTTTCGCGAACCAGGCGGTCGTCAGGTTACGCGTGATCTTCGGGCTTTCCAGCTGTATGCCCGGCAGAATGGCTCGTGGTAATGCCTTCCCACTTTTCTTCTCGGCGAGCGCAAAGACCTGCTTATACAAATCCGTTTTCTCAAACGCCAGGCTATCGCCCTTCTCCAGTTGACGACGGATATCGCTGTTGCTCATCTCCAGCTTCGTCGAGAGTTTACGCACCGCACGTTCGGTGGTGCCCGCCTCGCTGCTGCCGTAAGCAATGAGATCGCCGTCCAGAGCCAGCTTCACACCGCTGGCGCGACTTACCGCATTCTGGAAGGCTGCATTTCGGCTGGCATACCAGCCCGCGTTAAAGTCCGCAAAGCGATACAGCGGTTTATCGTAGCTCGCCGGATAATTCAGCAGATGATACGTTCCAAACCACAGTCCCCCGCGCAGGGAAAAGACTTCCTGACGCACCGTACCGTCGATATCCCACGGATAGCCGTCGGTATGTTTTTCCGCAAATGCGATACTGACCTGCATCGGGCCGCCGGTATGCACCGGATTCAGCGAACCGAACAGCTTCTGCCCCATCGGCACCATATTGATCAGGTCGTCGAAAATGGCGCTCAGCTGTTTCTCGGTTTTCACCGTATCCAGCCGTTCGCTGTAGCTTTTACCGTTTGGCGAGGTGATTTTAAGGGCGGTATGCACCAGGAAAACCGGGATATGCATCGATTCGGCCCGGCGGTCGATCTCCTTCCAGGCGATTTTGTTCAGGCCAGGCACGACAGGATCTGATTGATACATTGATTCCTGCTGCGCCACCGCCAGCACCGAGCAGATATTCTCCTCGGTAGGCGCAATCTTCTGGCTTTTGAAGGTCGTTGCCAGCGCATCAGCCCACTCGCTGCGATCCTTCACGCTGGCGGGCATTTTTTGCCGCACCACGCTTGCCACATCAACAGGCTTCTCGCCTTCTTTGAGCGGGGCGGCCCCTTTATCGGCACAGCCCGCCAGCACGAAGGCGGCGAGTAACGTCAGCGGTAATCCACGTGGTACGGCAAATGGCATAGCAATTCCTTTTAACCTAATGTATGGGTGACTTCCTGCAAGTCCTTATCGTCCAGCTCACGCTCGAAACTGCGTAAACGTTTATAGATGGACATCAGCTCCACCAGCGTAGTCCAGGAGCTTATCAGGTACTGGAACGAACCGCGAACCTGACCAAAAACGTTGGTGATTTGGGTCATCAGACCGAGCGTGATCGTACCCGCAACGATGGACGGGAACAGCAGGAACAACCCGAAAACGTTATCCACCTGAAGATAAAGAATGCGCGCGATATTGAAATACATGTAATGGAAATAGAGGCGGAAGTAGTTACGACGTACGGCGCCAAACAGTTCACGCACGGTAGGCGGTGACGCACGGTTGGCGTCGTCTTCACCATACACCAGCTCTTTACGGTAGGCCGCTTCCACGCGCTGATTTTTAAATTCCAGCCCCGGCAGCTTGATCCCCACGACCGCCAGCAGCCCCGTTCCCATCAGCGACCAGACAATCGCGGCAATCACCAGGCCATATGGCAGATGACCGACAATCGGCAACTCCGGAACGTGCGACGAGAGAGTCACCAGCACCGGCAGGAAGGCGATAAGCGTCATGATGGCGTTGATAAAGCTCACGCCCATATTTTCAAGCGTAGAGGCAAAACGCATAGTGTCTTCCTGCACACGCTGAGCGGCACCTTCGATATGACGCAGGTGCTGCCAGTGCGCCATATAGTGTTCGTTCATCGCGGTACGCCAGCGGAACACGTAGTGACTGACGAAAAAGTTATTCATCACACCGATCACCACGGCGATCAGGGCGATGCCGAGGAAGATCCCTACCTCATGGTAGAACTGGTTTATGGTCACCTTATGCGGCGAACTCAGCGCCGTCTGGATCAGATCGTAAAACGGCGCATACCAGGCGTTGACCGCCACGCCCACTTCCACCAGGAACCAGGTGACAAAGATGATTAACGACGTGCCGAGAATCGACCAGTATTGCCAGCGGTGAGGAGAATAGATGAACCAGAACATGGCGAACAGCCCTACGCAGAGCAGGTAGTAAGCGTAGAAAAGCAGATAGCTCATGGACCAGAAGCGCGCTGCGCTAATGGGGATCTCGCCCGTTGCCCCCGTAAGACGGGTCAGCCACGCGCCGCCACCGGCCTGCCAGAAAATGACAGCCAGCAGTGCCCAAATAAATGCCGACAGGAAAAAGGGCCCCGGCTTTGGGAAAAATGACTTAAACATTGTGCTTCCTTCTTGTTGTTATGGCTGTTGCTGTGTTCAACATATCGCCACGCGAAACCTTGCCTGCGCCAGCCGCCCGGCTCAGGCAAAAAAGTCAGACCTGCGGGTGAATTATTAGTTCGCTTTCCCGTTTTCAGGAATTGTTTCGGTGCGTTTCATTCGCAACAGCAACCGTAGCGTCTATCATACGGTCGATGTCACAAAATGGGAGTCTGGCCGCAAGTAAATTGTTCAAATTTACCCACGGTTACGTTTTTCTCGCTATCGTTATGCAAATCGGGCCATTGCCCGACGCCGATTAGTAGTATAAATACCCGTAACTCTCCTTATTCACTTGATGGATGCTTTTCGTTGAAACGTTGTCTGCTCTCTTTCGCCGCGCTGTGTGCGGTGACCCTGTCCACCGCCCAGGCAGCCCAGCCTCTGACGGCCCCGGTTCTGGCCTCTGACATTGCCGATCGCTACGCGAACCTGATTTATTACGGCAGCGGTGCGACGGGAATGGCGCTGGTCGTGATCGACGGTAACCAGCGGGTGTTTCGCAGCTTCGGTGAAACACGACCGGGAAATAACGTTCGCCCGCAGCTGGATTCCGTCATCCGCGTCGCGTCGATAACCAAGCTGATGACCAGTGAAATGCTGGTGAAATTACTCGATCAGGGCGTGGTGAAACTCGACGATCCGCTCAGCAAATATGCCCCACCCGGCGCGCGCGTGCCGACATATCAGGGCACGCCTATCAGACTGGTGAACCTGGCGACCCATACCAGCGCCCTGCCGCGAGAACAGCCTGGTGGCGCCGCGCATCGCCCTGTTTTTGTCTGGCCAACCCGCGAACAGCGCTGGAATTACCTGAGCACCGCTACCCTGAAATCGGCTCCGGGCTCGCAGGCTGGCTATTCTAACCTCGCGTTTGATCTGCTGGCTGACGCTTTAACGTCGGCATCAGGCAAGCCTTACCCTCAACTGTTTGAAGAGCAGATCACGCGTCCGCTGGGGATGAAAGATACCACTTACACTCCATCTCCGGACCAGTGCAAGCGGCTGATGGTGGCGGAAAAAGGGGCCAGCCCGTGTAATAACACGCTGGCCGCCATCGGCAGCGGTGGGGTTTATTCAACCCCCGGCGACATGATGCGCTGGATGCAGCAGTTCCTCTCCTCGGATTTTTACGCGCGCAGCAATCAGGCTGATCGGATGCAGACGCTCATCTACCAGCGTGCCCAGTTACGTCGCGTCATCGGTATGGACGTTCCCGGTAAAGCCGATGCTCTCGGCATGGGTTGGGTGTACATGGCACCAAAAGAGGGCCGCCCGGGTATTATTCAAAAAACCGGTGGGGGTGGCGGATTCATCACCTACATGGCGATGATTCCGCAATCAAACGTAGGCGCTTTTGTGGTAGTCACCCGGTCGCCGAACACCCGCTTCGTGAATATGAGTGATGGCGTAAATAACCTGGTGGCCGAGCTCAGCGCCAATAAAGCGCAGGTTCTTACGGCCTCTAACTGATCTCAATAGTCCGTGGGCAAACGGTTGATGCTGATCAGTTTGCCCCGGCTCATATTGATGTAGTTGCCCTGTCGCAGCGCCGCCAGCACTTCCGCAACGACCGAACGAGAAATCCGCGTGCTACGCTGAATATGATTCATAACACCAATTTTTGAACGTAGCGCGTCATCCCACTCAGCCATATTGATCAGCATCGCCCGAATTTGGCTATAGGAATTATTTCCGACCAGCTGTATATCACGTTTTCCCAGTATATGGTTTAGCCAGGACAACCAGCAGAAAGCTTCTTGCCAAAGCTGTGCTTCCTCAATAAGCTGGCACGCAGTAGAAGCTGGTAAATAAAATCCGGCACAAGGTGTTTGTGCTATCAGAGAATATTCAAGATAGCTGTCATTTATCCATGCACTTAAACCATGAATATACGGTGCTCGTGCAATACCCACCAGTAATTCGTCTGATTTACGGTGGACGGCTGTCATGCCGGACTGTATTACAAAGGTCAATGGTTCATCATCATTATTGCCGGGAGTTATTAATTGCTGTGGTTCGTTCTTAAATGGGGTACCGGCGACTTCCAGACACTTTATGAGCCGGCTTAATTCAGAAAGTGGTTTCGCATTAACGTTCATGCATACCTCAAGTCATCTGTATATGTCGGTTCTTTATTATTTTTAAAGCACATAAAAAAGCGGGGGCAAAATCCCCCGCGCTTTCTGTATTACCAGGTATATTTCACACCCAGGTTCGCTCCCCAGTTCTGGTCAACGTCGCCGCCGCCCAGATAAGTCGCATCAGTGTATGCACTGAAGTTTTTCGTGAAGCTGAACTGCGTACCCAGACCAACGCGAACCGCAGAGCCTTCCACGCCATTATCAATGCTGTCGTCGTTGATATCCGCCTCGTTGTCGGCATCGTCATACACGTACGCCAGTTTGAAGTATGGCGTTAACGCCTGCTCGCCACCGTAGTTGAAGGTATAACCCGCATCCAGGCCAAGTTCATAACGCATGCTGTCGTAAGACTGACCATCGATACGCATGTCGTTGCTCAGCTGGTAGTCGTCGCCTGACTGGAACAGACCAGATACCGCCGCGTAAGGGGTGATGTAGCCTGACAGGTTTGGTTTCCAGTCATAGCCCAGCTTCATCCCGAAGCCAACAGCGTCAGAGGTGGTGTCACCGTCAACATACTGACCGTTGCTCATGGTAGCAGAGAGGTCGTTGTTAAAGCGGGTGTAGTTCAGTGAGCTGTCGAGGAAGACGTTGTTCGCAAACGTCGCAGACGCGTAGATCATCGCAGTCTGACTGTCCTGATCGACCTGACCAGTACGATCGCTGATATCGCCCTTCGCGAAACCGGCCGCACCACCGACGATCCACTTCGCGTTATTACCGTCAATCTGAGTATCCAGACCGACCATAATGCCGCTTACGTCCTGATCGTAGCTAACGGTGCCATTATCCGCGTCAAAGTTGCCGCCAAAATAGCTCACCCACGCTCCGCCGTTATCTGCCAGGCCGTGACGGCTGTTGGTCAGACGCGTACCCACGGTATCCTGTTGCAGATTCCAGATGTTGGTATTAGCAGAAGGAATGCTCAGCGCCATGTTGGCGTAGTCAGTCAGCTCTTTCTGCTGGAGAACAACGGTGTCACCCTTCTGCTGCGCCTGATAGGTGTAAGCACCTAAATCGGCTTTGTTTGCGGCAGTAAAGCTGGCTGCGGTATCCGCGTTATTGTCATAGACGCGAATGATCTCTTTGTTTTCGTAATCAGCAACGGAGCCTGCACCGGTGGCATCGTCGATGCGCACTTTATAGTTGCCGGCAACGTCACCGTTCACCGCCAGATGACCGTCAGAGTTCAGCGCGACAACACCATAGTCGTATTCCGCTTTGTAACGATCGTTGGTGATGTAGCGTGCGTTGTTCAGGTCGCTGTTCAGCACATAATCGCGGCTGGCAACGTTGAGCACACCACCATCGGTCAGCACCATGTTGTGTGTATCAACCTGACCCAGACCCAGCGCCAGCTCTGCACCGTTGTCCACTGTGATGGTGTTGGCATACAGTTCAGCGGTTTCTTCGGTCAGCGCCGCACGGCTATAGCTGTCCAGATAGAGGCTGTCGGTGGCTACGGCCCCGCTGTCGCCAATATTCAGGGTTGAAGCATTGGTCAGGGTGATTGAATCCGCCAGCAGGCCGGAGTTTTCAACATTGACCTGAGACTGGTTGTTCACCGTCAGCGCATCAATGTTAGAAACCTTGCGGGTATCCCACTCGGAACCGTTATCCAGCGCCACATTGAACAGACCGCTCTGGTACACCTCTTCCCCGGCAACGTGGCCATTGCTGTCAAAGGTAGAATCAGGCCAGATGCTATTCGGCGATAACGCGTGCCAGTCTACGTTGCTGTAGCCCTGGCCATACATCTGCGCAGTGCCGATAGCTTCTACGCTGGACTGCGCTGCACCGACCCACTTGCTGCCGTTAGTCAGCGTAACATCCAGTGTATCGGTACCGTCCCAGCCGTTGGTGGTTGGGTTATAGACACCATCTTCAGTGGTATCCGTTGCCGGATCGCCATTCTCGTAGAAGTTGTTATCAAAGGTGCTAGAGAACAGAATGTCACCCGTTACGGTAGAGTGATCGAAGGTCGCGGTGGTCTGCATGGCGTTATCAGACGCGCCGGCCGCAACGATCAGCGCCGCATCATCCGCAGCCGAGGCGTTGGTTTCACCGTAGTCGCTCGGCTTCGCCGTTTGACCGTAGAACCCGTTGGTGCCCAGATCGCTGTACGCACCAGAGGTCAGCACGGAGTCTTTCACCACCAGCGTATCGGTAAAGACATTGCTGCTGTTAGCAACGCCTTCAACGCCGTCGTACGGGGTGTTATCCAGTTCCTGATAACCCTGCGTCAGCGTGATACCCGCGACGTGGGAGTTGTTCTGAATAACGATATCAGATTCAACGTCCAGGGTAATTGCGTTACCCAGACCATAGGTGTCCAGATAATGCGTTTCAGTATTCTCGCCATTGACGACATCATACGCGTAATGCTCGTAGGCATCGTTGATGGTGGAGTTATCAACGGTCAGGCTAAAACGATCGTACTGGGTATGGCTGGTGCCGTCCGTATCCACGCCATCTGCACACGTCGTGGTCATACATTCTGACGTGATCATGCCGTTAATGGTGCTGTTAGAAATACTCAACGCGTTCGCACGGCCATTGACACCATCATCCAGATAGTAAGTCGAAATAACACCGTTTACGGTTGATTTATTGATGACCGGATAAATGTCACCATCATGTGTGGCATCTGAATAATCCCAGTCAGCATAACCATAATACCAGGGAGTTGACGCAGTATTGTCATATCCAAAAGTATTATAGGTCGTGCCGGATATATCTTTCGCATTGGCCTGAGAAGCGATAGCCAGTGTGCAGGCTAATGCAAGTTGTGATACAACCAGTTTCTTTTTCCATGTTTGCATTGGGTCATCCCTCCTCAGGGACGTAAGCAAGTTTGTCCATCAAATCATTTGGCAATGTTTAATTGCGGAAAGAATTATGCAGTTTCACTTCGAAAAGGTTCAATGAATGATTCAATTAAGTCCGTATCCAGACAACTAAGCTTAAAAACCCAGCACAATATCAATCATTATGAATAAATATTATAAATTCAACTGATTGCAAACCACTTCGGTCGGTTCGATACCTATCATAAAATACAATAAATCATTAATAGTTATAACCTCCATCTAATATAGAAGCTTCGCCAATATTTCACACCACGTTAAACCCCATAATAAGACGTATAATATAGACAAAATACATGTGAAGAATATTAGTCGATTTCGAAAATCTAAAAGACAACTTTAGTAAAACACCGCTTCCCGCTTTCAGGTACACTATACCTCTTTGTTCCACAAACATCAGGCATACCATGACCGATTTAATTGCACGTCCCCGTCGCCTGCGCAAGTCACCCGCACTGCGCGCCATGTTTGAAGAGACAACACTGAGCTTAAACGATCTGGTGTTGCCGATTTTTGTTGAAGAAGAGATCGATGACTACAAAGCCATCGACGCGATGCCGGGCGTGATGCGCATTCCTGAGAAGCATCTGGCCCGCGAGATTGAACGCATTGCCAACGCGGGGATCCGCTCGGTGATGACCTTCGGTATCTCCCACCACACCGACGCCACCGGCAGCGATGCCTGGAAGGAAGATGGCCTCGTGGCCCGCATGTCGCGTATCTGCAAAGAGAGCGTGCCGGAGATGATCGTCATGTCCGATACCTGCTTCTGCGAATACACCTCTCATGGCCACTGCGGTGTGCTGTGCGATCACGGCGTGGACAACGATGCGACCCTGCTGAACCTCGGCAAGCAGGCGGTGGTTGCCGCCGCTGCGGGTGCGGATTTCATTGCGCCGTCGGCGGCAATGGACGGACAGGTTCAGGCTATTCGTCAGGCGCTGGATGCGGCAGGCTTTACCGACACCGCCATCATGTCCTACTCCACCAAATTCGCTTCTTCGTTCTACGGCCCGTTCCGTGAAGCGGCGGGCACGGCGCTGAAGGGCGATCGTAAAACCTATCAGATGAACCCGCTGAACCGCCGCGAAGCGATTCGTGAGTCTCTGCTGGATGAGGCTCAGGGCGCAGACTGTCTGATGGTGAAACCGGCCGGCGCGTATCTGGATATCCTGCGCGACATTCGCGAACGCACTGAACTGCCGCTGGGCGCTTACCAGGTGAGCGGCGAGTACGCGATGATCAAATTCGCCGCGCAGGCGGGTGCCATCGACGAAGAGAAAGTGATCCTCGAAAGCCTGGGGGCGATCAAGCGCGCGGGCGCGGATCTGATCTTCAGCTACTTCGCGCTGGATCTGGCCGAGAAAAAAATCCTCCGCTAATCTTCACCAAACTGCAATACAACCGACATCTCCTCCTTCTACTGTCTGGGCAAGACGGCAGGAGGAGTGATCAATGTTTAGTCTCGACAGCGTTCTTGATGACCTTTGGCCTCAGGCGAGGCCCGCACCCTGGCAAAAAAGTCTGTTAAAAAGACTGCTCCACGAAGACGAATTTCAGCAGTTTGCCGCCCGCCACCGTCACCTGAAAGGGCTGGATATGGTGGAGCAGGTTCTGGAACACCTTGATATTCTCTGCACCGTTTCCGCCCGCGATCTCGAACAAATCCCCGAACACGGCCCACTCATTGTGATAGCTAACCACCCGACCGGCACCCTGGATGGGCTGGCACTGCTGTACGCCGTTTCGCGCGTGCGCCGCGACGTTAAGGTTGTCACCAACCGGATGCTGTCCCACCTTGAGCCCCTCAGTTCGTTGTTTATCCCCGTGGATAATATGGGCGGAAAAACCGCAAAAGCCTCGCTGATACAGATGGAGCAGCACCTGCAAAACGCCGGCGTGCTGATCTTCTTCCCGGCGGGCGAAGTCTCCCGCCCAACGCGCAAAGGCATCCGCGATAAAAAATGGCATCCGGGCTTTATCAAGCTGGCCAGCAAACTGCGGGTGCCGTTACTCCCGGTACATATTCAGGCGCACAACAGCCTGCTGTTTTATGCCAGCACGCTGGTATCGCCCACGGTATCCATGCTGCTGCTGATGCAACAGATGTTTCGCCGTCGTCACAGCCAGCTGCCGATCAAAATCGGCCAGCAGATTGCCTGGAATGACAGATTTAGCGCTACCCTTTCATCGCGTGAAATGGCCGAGCAGTGCCGTCAGCACGTGATACGACTTGGCAAGGGATTGCCTGGCGTCTTTAAAACCCAGTGCGCCATTGCCCGCCCGGAAGATCGGGCCACGCTGAAGCGCGAACTGGCGCAGGCCGAGTGTCTGGGCAAAACCAGCGATGGTAAAACCATCTACCTGTGGCAGCGCAACGGGCAGGAGGAGGCACCTCTTCTGCGCGAGCTGGGACGGCTGCGCGAGATTGCCTTTCGTGCCGTGGAAGAAGGCAGCGGCAAGCGCCGGGATATGGACAGCTACGATGATGACTATCTGCACCTGATCCTCTGGGATGATGACGATCTGGAGATTGTCGGCGCGTATCGCTTTATGCCGACGGCGATGCAGGTTGAAAAGCGCGGCGTTGACGGGTTGTACAGCTACAGCCTGTTCCACTACGACGAAAAAATGCAGGACATACTGGAGCACGGCATTGAGCTGGGGCGCAGCTTTATACAGCCGCGCTACTGGGGACGTCGCGGTCTGGACTATCTGTGGTCAGGCATTGGCGCCTATCTGGCGCGCTATCCGCACTACCGCTACCTGTTTGGCCCGGTGTCTATCTCCGGCGGCTTACCGCCTGCCGCACGGGATCTGCTGGTGGCGTTTTATCGCCTCTGGTTTCCGGCCAGCCATCCCTTAGCCGCCTCGCGTCAACCCTATCCGGCCTCGCTTCCGGACGTGCTGGCACAGTTTGGCGGAGTGGATTACGTGGACGACCTGACAAAGCTGAAATCCCTGCTGGGCAATCTGGGATGCGGCATTCCGCCGCTCTATAAACAGTATTCCGAGCTATGCGAGCCAGGTGGCGTGCAGTTTATCGATTTCGGCAGCGATCCGGCGTTCAATAACTGCGTGGACGGGCTGGTGCTGGTGGATTTGTGCTATCTGAAGGCGAACCGCTATCAGCGGTACATCGAGGCCCATTTGTAGCCCATTGCCGGGTGGCGGCTACGCCTTACCCGGCCTGCATGAACTGCGGAAACGACGGGTTATGGACGGTAAAACGGCTTATCCCCCAGTATCGTCGCCCGCTGCATAATCCTTCGCTGCGGCAGGTAATCCGCATTGGCGTAATGCTGCGTGACGCGGTTATCCCAGATCGCCAGATCGTTCTCCTGCCAGCGCCAGCGCACCTGAAATTCCGGTTTCGTGATATGCGCAAACAGGAAGCTGAGCAGCGCCTCGCTCTCTTTTTCCGTTACGTCCACAATGCGCGTGGTAAACCCTTCGTTCACAAACAGCGCCTGCTTGCCGGTCACCGGATGGGTACGCACCACCGGGTGCAGCAGCGGCGGGTGTTTTGCGACCGCATCCAGCCATCGCTGATGTTCCTCTTCCGTTTTACGGTACTTATACTCCTGGAACGATTTTTTAAAATCATGCTCTGCCCGCAGGCCACTTAGCAGGGTCTGGAACGGCGCGGAGAGCGCCTCAAACGCCGCAATGCCGCTCGCCCATAGCGTATCGCCGCCGGTCTCTGGCAGTAATTTTGCTGCCAGAATGGCCCCGGCTGGCGGTGTGTCGATAAAGGTGACGTCCGTGTGCCAGTTGTCATTATCGGGCGGATTATCGTTATGGGTGTCGAGCACGATAATTTCCTCCACCCCTTCCGCATGCGGGTAGACCGGGTGGATATGCAGGTCGCCAAAGCGCAGGGCCAGCGCGCGCTGCTGCTGCGGGGTAATGGCCTGATCGCGCAGGAACACCACCTGATGGCGCAGCACCGCGTGATACAGCTGCTCAAACTGGTTATCGCTCAACGGACGGGTTACGTCCAGGCCCGACACCTGCGCGCCAATGTACGGCCCCAGCGGGGTAATCGTCAGACGTTCACTCATTGTATTTCTCCATGCCAGGGCGTCAGGCGACGCTGTAGCGCGCGCAGTCCCAGTTCTAATCCAAAGGCGATCGCGGCGATCACCGCGATCCCTGCCAGTACCACGTCAGTCGCCAGGAACTCTCCCGCCGACTGCACCATAAATCCAAGCCCGCGCGTGGCGGCAATCAGCTCTGCCGCCACCAGCGTAGACCAGCCCACCCCAAGGCCAATGCGCAGCCCGGTCAATATCTCCGGCAGCGCGCCCGGTAAAATGACGAACAGCAGCACCTGCGCGCGGCTGGCACCGAGCGACTGCGCCGCGCGTATGCGTACCTGTTGCGCACTTTTTACGCCAGCCAGGGCCGACATCGCGACCGGCGCAAAAATCGCCAGGTAGATCAGTAAGATCTTTGACGTCTCGCCGATGCCAAACCAGATCACCATCAGGGGCAGATAAGCCAGCGGCGGAACGGGCCGGTAAAGCTCTATCAGCGGATCGAGAATGCCGCGCACCGTCGGGCTCAGCCCCATCGCGATCCCCACCGGAACGCCAATCATCACCGCCGCCAGCAGCGCCACCAGAATACGCGCCAGACTGGCGCCTAAATGCTGCCAGAGGGTGGCATCCATAAAGCCCTGCGGCCCGGCGATGGTCATCAATTTTTCCAGAACCTGGCCTGGCGGGGGCAGAAACAGCGGACTGATCCACTGCTGAGCGGCAACCGCCCACCATACCGCCAGCAACACCGCCAGCGTGCCGACGCTTAAGGCGATCCGGCGAGAGAACGGCCAGCGTACGGCGAGGCGCGCACGCCGCGGTTTTTCACTGAAGACAATGCTCATGAGAAGGCCTCCCGCTGCTCAAACACGCGGCTCAGGATGTATTCCCGTTTTTCGATAAACAGCGGGTCGGATTTAATGCTGCGCACCGGTTCTCCCGCAACATAGCGTCGGGCAAATTCAAGCGGCAGGCGCTCCAGCACGCGCCCCGGCCCTGGAGAGAGCAGCACCAGCTCCGTCGCCATAAACACGGCCTCTTCGATATCGTGGGTGATTAACAGCACCTGCTTGCCGGTTTCATGCCACAGGCGCAGCAGCAGGGTTTGCATCTGCTCGCGGGTGAAGGCGTCCAGCGCCCCGAAAGGTTCGTCCAGCAGCAGCAGCTGTGGATTGGCCGCCAGCGCACGGGCGATCCCGACGCGCTGACGCTGCCCGCCCGAAAGCTGCCAGATAAAACGTTTTTCAGCCCCCTCCAGCCCGACTTTTTTTAGCATGTCGCGCGCCGTACTCAGGCGCTGTTCACGCGCCACGCCAGCCAGTTGCAAACCGAACGCAACGTTTTCCTGTACGTTTCGCCACGGCAGTAGCCCTTCGTTCTGAAAGACCACGCCGCGCTCTGCGCCCGGCCCCGTGACCCGTTTCCCTTCCAGGTGGATCGTGCCGTGCTGATACGGTACAAACCCGGCGATCAGGTTCAGCAGCGTGGTTTTCCCGCAGCCGGACGGCCCCAGCACGACCAGCAGTTCACCGCTGTCCAGCGTCAGGTTGATCTCTTCCAGGGCGGGTTTGCCGCCGTAATCGGCAGACAGGTTTGTAATGTTCAGCATCGCAGCCTCCTTACTTCACAAAGCGATCGGTCACGAACTGGCTGTAATCCGCCGCCACCGCAGGCACTTTGCCCTGCTCTTTCAGGAACGTTGCGGTATCGACAATCGCTTTGCTTACCGGCCCGTTCAGCTGCTGGACCTGCTGAGCCGGCGTCAGATAGGTGTTGCCCTTCACCAGCCCCGGCACGTCTGCTTCCGGCACGCCGCTCAGTCGTGAGAGTTTCTCCAGGTTGGCGGGCTGTTTAAGCCATTCATCGGGGTTATTGATGTACGGCTGCTGGGCGTCGATGGCGCTTCTGGCGAAGGCTTTCACCACTTCAGGGTATTTTTCGGCAAAGTCCTTACGCACTACCCAGACATCAAGGGTTGGCGCACCCCATTGCCCCACTTTTTCGGAGTCGGTCAGCACGGTGCCGTCTTTTTCCAGCTCGTTGACGGCGGGCGCCCAGACGTAGGCTCCGTCAATGTCGCCACGCTGCCAGGCTGCGATAATCGCCGGTGGTTGCAGGTTAATGATCTGCACCTGCCCCGGCTTGATGCCCCAGTGTTTCAGCGCGGCCAGCAGGCTGTAATGCGTGGTGGAGATAAACGGCACCGCGATGCGTTTACCAATCAACTCTTCGGGTTTCGTGATGGTTTTCTTCACCACCAGCGCTTCGGAATTTCCGAGCTGCGACGCCAGCAGGAAGACTTCAATCGGTACCTGCTGGCTGGCGGCAACGGCCAGCGGGCTGGAGCCCAGGTTGCCAATCTGCACGTCGCCCGAGGCTAACGCCCGCACAATCGCCGCGCCGCTGTCGAACTTGCGCCAGTCGACTTTTGCCCCGCTCTCTTTGGCGAAGGTGTTATCCGCCTGCGCGACTTTCGCCGGTTCCGCGGAAGTCTGATACGCCACGGTGACGTCCACCGCCTGCGCCTGAAATGCCCACAGCGCCAGCGCGCCGAGTAATGTGATCCGCGATGAAATAGCCATACTCTCTGCTCCCCTTGTTGTTATAAGGGCAGTATTTCCGGCGCGAGAATTTTGATAAAGGAATAAAAAAGCATCGCTAATGACGATTCGTTTTTAGAAAAAAAGCGGGAAAGGATAGTGAATTTTGTGCGGTTGGTTTGGTTTGTGCCGGGTGGCGGCTGCGCCTTACCCGGCCTACAAATTGCACGAACCGTAGGCCGGGTAAGCGCAGCGCCACCCGGCAAAGACCTCAGCGCTGAACCGTCAGCGCAGCAATATCTTTCGGCGTGGTCCGGCAGCATCCGCCGATTAATTTCGCGCCCGCCGCCAGCCACTGCGGTAAATACCCCGCCAGCGTTTCGCAGGCTTCACCATGGTGATGCCACGTTTTGCTCACCGCATCGTAATGCTCCCCGGAGTTCGGATAGACGACCAGCGGCAGCGACGTCAGGCTGTGCAGATGCGTCAGCGCCGCCGTGGTGTTTTCCAGCGCGATACAGTTAATCCCCAGCGCGACAACCTGCGGGTAGCTTTCCAGCGCAGAAACGACATCCCGCAGCGGCGTTCCGTCGCTCAGGTGCTCGCTGTCACGCAGGGTGAATGAGAACCATGCCCGTGCGCGCGGATACGCCGTCAGCAACGCGACCAGCGCCCTGATTTCCGGGAACGAAGGCAGCGTTTCACAGGCCAGGAGATCCGCGCCCGCATCCAGCAGCGCCTCCACGCGGGGGCGGTGGAAGGCGGTAAATGCTTCAGCGCTACGCACGTAGTCGCCGCGATACTCGGAACCATCGGCCAGATACGCGCCGTACGGCCCAACGGAACCCGCCACCAGCAGCGTGCCCGCCTGTGGGTTCTCCGCCAGGTACGCCTCGCGCGCCTTACGCGCCAGCTCTACGCTTTTGCCGATCAGCGCCCGGGATTGCGCCTCGTCCAGCCCGCGAGCGGCAAAGCCTGCGGGTGTCGCCTGATAGCTGGCGGTGATCGCCACCTGTGCACCCGCGCGGTAGTAATCAAGGTGCACGTCGCGGATCAGTTCAGGGTTTTCCATCAGCACTTTGGCCGACCAGAGGCTGTCGGCAAGGTTACAACCGCGCGCTTCCAGCTCCGTTGCCATCGCCCCATCCAGCACCACAAACGGCTGTTTTTCAAGGAGGGCGGTAAGCGGATTATTCTGCGACATGTTCAGGCTCCTGCGTAGTCAGAGTTCGGGTCAGGTAGTACGCACCATAACACAGGGCGACAAACGGAAGCCCGCAATAAAGGGCAATGCGCTGGGTGGGGTCAAACCACAGACCGACGCAGGCGACCAGGCAAAGAATAAAGCCGAGCACGGGCACCAGCGGATACCACGGCGCGCGATACTGCAACGCGGATAGCGGCTGGCCGGACTGCACGTGACGGCGACGAAACATAAAGTGCGACGCACAGATGCTGATCCACACCGCCACCACCGCAAAACCAGAAATGGCTGACAGGGCCACAAACACCGTATCCGGCGCGACCACGCTGGAGAACAGCGCCAGCACGCCGCCCAGCATGGACACGGAGAGCGCCGTCAGCGGCACGCCGTTTTTGTTGACGCGGGCAAAGCAGCGCGGCAGCGTTTTCTCGTTAGACAGAGACCACAGCATACGGCCAGAGGCGTACAGGCCCGAGTTCGCCGCCGAGAGGATAGCCGTCAGGATCACGAAGTTAAAGATATCGGCCGCATAGGGAATGCCGACCTTTTCAAACACCAGCACGAACGGGCTTTTCTCCACGCCGGCCTGCTGCATGGGGATCAGCGCCGCCAGCACAAACACGGTGCCGATAAAGAAGATGATGAGCCGCGCGATGGTGGTGCGAATAGCAACCGGAATGACCTTGTGCGGATTTTCCGTCTCCCCTGCCGCGATGCCGATAAGTTCCGTCCCGGAGAAGGCAAAGTTGACCGCCACCATGGTCATCAGGATCGGCAGACCGCCGTGCGGGAACCAGCCTTCGGCGGTAATGTTGCTCAGCCCCGGCGCGGCAGAGCCGTCCGCCATCGGGATAAAGCCAAAGATGGCCGCGCCACCGAGAATAATAAAGGCGACGATAGTGATGACTTTCACCAGAGAGAACCAGAATTCCCCTTCGGCAAAAAAGCGCGTGGAAATCACGTTAAGGCCAAAAATCACCGCGCAAAAGATCACGCACCACGTCCAGACGGGAACCTGCGGGAACCAGTACTGCATGCAGAAACCGGCTGCGGTAAAGCTCGATCCCAGCGCCACCGTCCAGGTGAGCCAGTAGAGCCACGCCACGGTATACCCCGTCGCCGGGCCGAGATAGCGGGCGGCATAGACGTGAAACGCGCCGGTTTCCGGCATCGCCACGGAAAGTTCGCCCAGACACTGCATCACCAGCCAGACCACCAGCGCACCGATCAGGTACGCCAGCAGCGTGCCCGCCGCGCCAGTTGTCGAAATGATGTATCCGGTATTGAAGAATAACCCTGTGCCGATAACGCCACCCAGCGAGAGCATAATCAGGTGGCGGGTTTTCATGGTGCGCTTAAGCTGCCCGTTTTCTTGTTGTGTTTGCATGTTACCTTCTAAACGTATGGACATCTAAACATCCAAAGAAGAGGTGTTATACCGCGATTGTTAACAAAAAGCCACCCGCCGCGACTTCAGCGCAATTATTGGTAAATCCCTAAATCAGTTCTATAGTCGACACAGTTTCTTCTTCACCAGGACTTACTATGCGCTTTAACGGACTGACCAAAGGTTTCTTTATTCTTATCCTGGCCCTTGTCACCTGGGCCTTCTTTGACGTGCTGTCTCCCTATTTCTCGGCGATTCTGTGGGCCGCGATCCTGACCATCATTTTCAACCCGGTGAAAAACAAACTGCGTACCGCGCTGGGCGATCGCAACGGGCTGGCTTCACTCCTCACTCTCGGCATTATCTGCCTGATTGTGTTTATTCCGTTGATGGTGATCCTTTCATCGCTCGCGGTGGAACTGAACATGGTTTACACCAAGCTGCAACAGAACAATACGCAGTTCCCGGAAGTGATCGCCGGTATCTTCAACCGCCTGCCGGACTGGGCCAGCGGCTTCCTGGCGGATCACAACCTCACCAACGCCGCGCAGATCCAGAAAAAACTTTCCGATGTCGCGTTACAGGGCGGACAGTATCTGGCGGGCAGCGCGTTCCTGATTGGTAAAGGGACATTCGGCTTTGCTATTAGCTTCGGCATTATGCTCTATCTGCTGTTTTTCCTGCTGAAGGACGGGCCGTATCTGGTGCGCCAGATCCTCGACTCGCTGCCGCTGTCTGACTTCGCCAAACAGCACCTGTTCGCTAAGTTTGTCGGCGTATCGCGCGCCACGGTAAAAGGCACGGCGGTCGTGGCGGTGGTTCAGGGTACGCTCGGCGGTATCGCCTTTGCCATCGTGGGTATTGACGGCAGCGTACTGTGGGGCGCGCTGATGGCATTCCTCTCTCTTGTGCCTGCCGTCGGGTCGGCCATCGTCTGGGTTCCCGCCGCCATCTTCCTGTTTGCCACCCACCAGCTGTGGCAGGGCCTGTTCATTGTAGGCTTCTTCGTCATTATCGTGGGGCTGGTGGACAACCTGCTGCGTCCGCTGCTGGTGGGTAAAGACACCAAAATGCCGGACTACCTGATTTTGATCACCACGCTGGGCGGTATGGAGCTGTACGGGATTAACGGCTTTGTGATTGGGCCGCTGATTGCCGCCCTGTTTATCGCCTGCTGGAACCTCTTCTCCGGGCGCGATCACGAAGGCAATGCCGAGGAGCTTGACGCAGACTTTATCGAAGAGGGAAGAAACCCTCCGGATCTCTAAAGCAGACATTCTGTAAGGCGGCCCCAGGTCGCCTTTTTTTTCGCCATAAATCAGCGGTTTTCTATAATCTGAATGAACGCTCTTTCATTTTTGTCGCAGAGGAAACCAACAGGTGCGAATCGCCACGATCACAAACTGGGCTTATGGCGTCACGGTGTGCCTGACCATTGCCTCCGGCATCGTCATGCTGATGGCTTCCCATGCCGATAACATCGAACGTGAAGCCGTTAAACAACGCCAGGTCTTCGATCAGCTGACGGAGGAGATCGAGACAGACACCTGGATGCTCTCCGATCTGGCGCGACTTTACGTCATCCAAAAAGAGCCCGAGGTGCTTGAGAAATACCAGGCGAAAGAAGCCGAGCTGAAAAATATTGAACACACGCTGCGACAGCTCAAAAACACCGGGGCATCGGGTGAAGAGCTGGCGCTGCTGTACGACGGACTGAAAATTGTAGACGAACTCCAGGATGAACAGCAGTCAGCCATTGACGGCATCGCCCGGGGCGAGGAACAGCAGGCCGTTGCGCTGCTTTTTGGTAAGAGCTATGAGCGGGAACTCGAACGGGCACACAACAATATCGAACGCTTTCGCATGCTGCTGGACAAGCGCATTATTGCCGACGTGCAGGCCGCAACCAAAACGTCCAAAACGCTTCGAACTGCCTCGGAGGTGATGGTCGGCCTGACTGCCCTGCTCTTCTTGTTTGTGATGGGCTTTATCCTCAAGCGCCGCGTACTCCGTCCGGTGGTGCGTCTGAGTGACGTGGTTCATCGTCTGGCATCGCAGGATTACGCCGTCGAAACGCCGAACTTCACCCAGGTTGATGAAATCGGCGATATGGCGCAGGCCATCCGTATCTTCCGCGAGAACGGTCTGGCAAGGCAGCGGCTGGAAAAAGAGCGCGATGCTGACTGGGCCATCCGCGAACTGCTGGCGCGAATGACCCAGCGGTTGCAGGGCTGTGAAAACTTTGCCGACGTGATGAACGTGGCGGAGCTGTTTGCGCCCAATATTGCGCCGGGCGTTTCCGGGCGTCTGTATATTCTGGAACGCGATCCGTGGCAGATGCGCTGTGCGGCCGAATGGCTGTCGCCCGAAGGGGATAAAAAGCCGTTCCATCCTGACGAATGCTGGGCCGTCCGGCGTGGTCAAAGCCATCCGCCGGTGAACGGCGAGCCGGATATCGGCTGTTATCATCTGCCTGAATCACAGGCACAGCAATCGCTGTGCGTTCCCTTAATTGCTCAGGGCGAGGCGATTGGATTGCTCTCATTCCAGAACATCACGCCTGAAACCGCGCCGTCCCGCGCCTATCTGGAACTGATGGCCGAGGCGCTGGGACTGGCGCTGGCCAACCAGCGGCTGCGCGATGCGCTGCTGGAAAAAGCCCTGTTCGATCCCCTGACGGGGCTGCGTAATCGCCACCATCTGGAAGATACGTTACGTACTCAAATGAAGCAGGCCGTGCGTAACGAGGAGCCGGTAAGCTGCCTGATGATCGATATCGATCACTTCAAGAGCATTAATGACCGCTTTGGTCATGAGGCTGGCGATCTGGTGATCAAAAGCGTGGCATCCATTATTCAACGGACGGTGCACGATACCGGGCTGGCCTTCCGCTACGGTGGCGAAGAGTTTCTGGCGCTTCTTACCGGTGCGGATGAGGAAGCAGCGCACGCAGCCGCAACGGAGATCTACAACGGTGTGCATGCCCTTTCGCTACGCTACGGGCTTTCGGAGATTGGCCCGGTGGATGTGTCGATCGGGATCGCCAGCTATCCGCAGCACGCCCAGGGCGATAACCTGCTGCGCGCGGCGGACGTTGCGCTCTACCGGGCGAAAGAGCTGGGGCGCTCGCGGATTGTCAGCTTTGGGATGCTGGAGGCGGGCTAACGGGGTTATTCGTGTCCAGGTTCAGGAGCGCGCGATCGCCCAAAGCACCACCATACCCAGCGAATTGCTCCGCTTTTCCACGTACAGGGTGCCATCGATAAAATAATATCCCTGCGGATAACAGATGCGGATCTCTCTCTTGAGTTCCGGCTCATAAACTGCCGCCCCCGAACAACGATTTCGGCTTCCGGATTCATACCGGTAAGGTTGGCTCCAGGCAGAGTATTCTCCGCCCAGTAGCCAGGCAGCGGTAAAGATGACGAAAATGGCAACCGGCAGGCTGAAGATGATGAGGCCGAGGTACATTTTGACAACATCACCAATGGTTTTATCTTTAAACACCCTCTTCGCGATGAATATCACCATCGCCACCAGCGGCGGCAGCAATGTGCCAGCCGCAAGATACTGCTCCCCCAGGACCGTAAGAAATGTCACGCGATAAATCTTGATTGACCAGACAACAAAGGCAAATATCAATGCCAACCCGCCAACGATGAGTGGAATTAAAAACGCATAGCTATCTTTTTTCATGATGGACAGTTCCTTGTCATGCATCTGCGGTAAGAAGATTAATCATCGCTCGGGTGGCAACCGACTGACGGCGCTGCGGCAGTAAATGAGCCATATTCAGCGACGGTAATGAAGACGCCGGCATCGCCAGAACAATCACATTTTTGGCTCGTTCTACGCTTTCACAACGAATGTTTTTCACTCCGCTAATTTATTCCCCGCAGAACAATGAGTAAAGCGCCCTCACGCATCATCAGAAAGTAAAAATTATGGATCTTCAACTCAGCGGTAATAATGCACTGGTTACAGGCGCAACGACAGGTGTTGGACTGGCCATCAGCCGGGATCCACATTGATGCACAAGCTAAAGCCTGCGTCAGTTCACCCCGGCAGAACGGCTTTGCTGACCAACCGAATAATCGTTAAATACCCCTGCGCCACCCGACGGGTGGCGTTTTAACATCCTGCCCATGATGGATAAACGTGGGGGGAGAGAAAATATATAAACTAGTAGGATAACTAAATTATAATTCTTATACTTATGATAAAACGTGGAGGCTGAAATGCGATTAATCCTACTGCTGTGCTGCTTTTTAGTGCAAAGCGTCACCCTGGCTGCTGAGTTGCCAAAACCTGCTGGTAAACCCATTTTAACCATTTACGGGAATATTGAGAACACGAATGAAAGTGGAAAAGCCGTGTTTGATATCGCCAGCCTTGAAAAACTCGGTATGGTGAGCTTCCAGACGTCATCTCCCTGGTACAATGGCCGCACTAAGTTTGAGGGTGTTCCGATGAGCAAACTCATGGATTATGTGGGTGCCAAGGGTAACGTGGTCAATGTTATTGCGCTTAATGATTACGCGACAGCCATCCCGCTCAGCGACTTCAAAAAATACAATGCCATACTCGCTTTAAAGGTTAATGGCGAATATATGCGCATTCGCGATAAAGGCCCGGCATTCATCGTATATCCTTATGACAGTCTTCCTGAATTAAATAACCAAATATATTACTCGCGCTCGGCATGGCAGGTCAGCAAGATGAAGATTGAATAGCAGTTCAGGAGAACATAATGAACAGGATACTGGTTGGTATCATTTTTTCTCTTTTTATCACGACTGGATATATTGCTTTTCTGGTTTACGATCGACAGCAGGAGCTCCAAAAACTGACTCATTACACGGAGTCATGGTCTGTCGCCCAACTGGTATCCGAATATTATCGCTTTGAATCATGGCTTGGTCTGTACGCAACCGACTCCGACGACGTTACGATAGACCAGGTCCGCATGCGCCTGGAAATTATGCTAAGCCAGAACGATCTGTTTAAGGAGGGGGATTTAGGGCATTACGTTAAAAACGTTCAGGCGCATCGTGACCTCGCGTTAAGACTCGATCAAATACTTGCCTATCTGGATGGTAACCTCGAAAAAATGAGCCATTCGGACGTAAAAACATACCTGCATACCATGCATTTACTGGACGCTCCGCTCAGCCAGCTATCATCAAGCGCGTTAACGAAAGATATTAGCACGATTAACAGCACCAACCATAAAATACAGATCCTGTATTATATTTATTCTGCCCTCTCTTTACTGCTGATCATCCTGAGTATTATTCTGGGGTTTTTAACAATCTATCAAAATAAAAATATCCTGAAAGCGCACAGGCAGGTTGAAAGTCTGGCAGAAGAACTCCAGTTATCCAAAGAGACCCTACAGGTTCAAAATTCAAAACTGGAGTATGACGTTTACCATGATTCCCTCACCGGCATGAAAAACCGCCTCTACTTCTGGGATGACCTCAGCAAACTTAATCTTGAGGCCGAGGAAAATCATATCCCCGTCACGGTGATGTTATTTGATTTAGACCGCTTCAAAGAGGTCAACGACACCTATGGTCATGATGCTGGCGATTTACTGTTACGCCAGGTATCCAGACGACTGACCGCCATGAGCAGTATTTCAGACACCTTTTACCGTTTAGGCGGAGACGAGTTTGCTTTTTTAGCCAGCGGATTAACCGAAAGCGAAGCCGTTTCGCGCGCAAGAGAAATCAGCGAGAATATCAGCAAGCCCTACACAATTAATAATCAGCTCATAAAAATTGCCACCTGCGTGGGCATTGTTTTATCAGATAATGAACGACGCGCTGATTATCTTTATAAGTTCGCCGATCTGGCGCTCTATGAGGCCAAAAAGGCAGGCTCACAGCAGATTAAAGTTTTCCGCCAGCGAATGCTTCAGAAGTTGCAGGAGAGCAGAACGCTTGAAAACGATATGGCCAAGGCGATAGAGAACAATGAGTTTATTGTTTATTACCAGCCTATTGTGAATTCCATCAGCAAGGAAATTTACGGCTATGAAGCGCTGATTCGCTGGATGCATCCTGTAAAAGGAATGCTCTCTCCTGATAGCTTTATTTTCGCTGCTGAAAAAACAGGCATGATCAACGAGATAGGCAAAACCGTACTCAAACTGGCCTGTAGGGAAGCGGTCTCCTGGGCGGTTCCGGCGAGGATCTCCGTTAACGTCTCGCCTGTCCAGTTGGGCAGCAAATCATTTATTAGTACGGTGCAGTCCGTTCTGACAGAGACCGGGCTACCGGCTAACCGTCTTGAGTTAGAGGTCACAGAGTCATCACTCTTCAGCGACAGAAATAATCCTATTACCATTCTCAAAAAGCTACGCTCATTGGGCGTAAGAATTTCCATCGATGATTTTGGCACGGGTTACTCGTCGCTCTCACGCCTCAGTGAACTGAATTTTGATAAAATCAAAATCGATAAATCTTTTGTTAACCCGATATCTACGCAAGACGATGCGCTTAATATTGTAAAACTTATTACCGGAATGGCTAAAAGCCTTAACATGGGTGTTATTGCCGAGGGTGTTGAGACCGAAGAGCAGCTTGAGCGTCTTCAGGCTTTGGGGTGCGAGCTGGTGCAGGGATATCTTTTCAGCAAACCACAGCCTCAGGTGGACAGTAAAATTAAGTACGGCCTGGAATGATCTCTTTGCTCAACCAGCTAAATATGTGATCCCCTACCGGGGTCACACTTTTCAGCTCTGGCTATTCACTTACAAAAATCAGGTGTTATTATCCATCCCGTAAATACCTTTTAACTCAATCTGAGGCTTTGATGCTGGAGAATATCATCATCCGATAATCAGCTACCCGACCTTCCAGGCCGGACGAGAAAATAATTTTTTAGTTTATTCAAATAATATACCACCAGTAGTTTCTAATGAGCGATATTAAATTTATCACCATACAGGGATAAATATCACATGGATAAATGGCACTAAAAGATATGTGTTTAAATAAAATGGGGGAGTCAAACTCCCCCAGGATTTTACCTTGTTATGAAACCAGTTTATTTCTGTCAACTGCCTTTATTGAAAATGCTATTAGTAAAGATAATAAGAAAACGGAAATTGACATTAAAAACATATCCAA